>CAYUUQ010000053.1:0-8279 GCA_964447875.1 uncultured Methanosarcinales archaeon
TGCTATTTTTTTATTTTTAGTTAAATTATATACTAATATAAACATTAAAGGAACAGAAAGTATTCCAAAGAACATTGAAGTGTAGATAGCTAGATAATTATTTACTCCAAATAATAAAAATGGAACAGATAATAATATTGGCCAGCCTATTTGTTTTGAATATTGTCCTGTTGATAAAAATGACTTTCCATATTCTACTATGTTTTTAGCAGCACCCATGTAGAATGACTCATCTATGAAGAAAAGATGCCTATGTGGGGCAATTAATCTTAGTATTAACCCTATAACTGTTATAGAGATTAGAATGGTCCAATATTTTTTCTTTATTTTTTTAAGTTTAAATTCTTTATGACTAAATATAAAGAATAAAATTATCAGAAACAAGTTTATTATACCTAACCAAGGGATTAAGGTTTGATTTAAATAATTGTTATCTAACATTTAGAACAAATCAATTACCATCTCATAGAATTAAACGCTTCATCTACTGTTTGTTGTGGCCAATTTTGACTGATAAGGAAATCTCTTATTTGTTGGGGTTGGTACCCTACTTGCATATTTGATTGAATATATGATTTAAGTCTTTCAATATTTGGGTCAGTTTGTTTTTGGATTGTTTTTGCAACTGGCGGTGTCTGTTTTTTATTCATGACTACAACAACTAATCCTGCAACTAATAATCCATTGATTATGAGTGATGATATGAATAGTTTATTTGATTTATTTTCTGGTGAATACATTTCTTCTTGTTTTGCAGCAGGTGTTTCTTTATTGTTATTTTGTGTTTGTTGATTATATGTTTGAGTATTTGAAGTTTCTTGATTATTATCTTGGCCATAACCCCATCCTGCTGAGCTACTATCGCTTCCTTCATTAGTAGATCCTGATGTAGTCATACATCTTTTTTCAGAATTACAATAACCAGATAAACAATCTGAGCTTACATTGCACATTTCATAATTAGCACAAGGGCTACAGCTACCACCACAGTCTATATCTGTTTCATCCTGATTTTGTTCATTATCATCACATCTTGGTTGAGAAATTTGATTTAAGTCACCATCATTACCAGTTATACTTGGAACTGGTGGTGCAGCAGGTGGAGCATTAGCGTAAATTGAGTATGATATAATACAAAGTATAAGAATACCTATAAAAATCACTCTTTTTTTCATGTTATATTAATCATTGGTTTATTTACTTATAAACTTTTTTATTTTTATGTAAAAGAAACATTTATAAATGATAATCCTTTACTTCTGATATGTTCGTTGTTATAAATTTCGGATCTCAAGTAGCACATCTTATTGCAAGAAGGATTAGGGATCTTAATGTTTATTCTGAGATTTTGCCTTATAATACAACAGCTAAAAAGATAAAAGAACTTAATCCTGATGGAATAATACTAAGCGGAGGTCCTAGTTCTGTATATAGTAAGGATTCCCCTTTAGTTGATGAAAAGATATTTGATTTGGGGATACCTATTTTAGGAATATGTTATGGCTTACAATTAATAGGTAAAAAATTTGGTAATGTAGAAAATCATCAGATAAAGGAATACGGAAGAACAAATTTAACTGTTAAATCAACAGGAAACCTTCTTAATGGTTTAACTAATGATGAAGTTGTTTGGATGAGTCATGGTGATTCTATAACTAATCTTACTGGTTTTGATATTTTAGGTAGTACTTCAGCTACCAAATATGCTGCTGTTGAGAATAATGATAAAAGATTATACGGTGTTCAATTTCATCCAGAGGTTGTTCATACTGTAAAAGGAATAAAGATAATGAAAAACTTTATTTTTGATATATGTAGAGCAAAAAAAGATTTCAGTATAAAAGATATGAAAGAAAAATTAATACAAGAAATAAAAGAAACTGTTGGAGATGATCATGTTTTGATGGGAACTAGCGGAGGAGTAGATAGTACTGTAGCTGCAGTTTTGATGCATGAAGCTATAGGCAAAAGATTACACTGTGTTTTTATTGATCATGGGTTGATTAGAAAAGGGGAAAAGGAAGAAGTTGATACTGCTTATAAGAGAAACTTTAAGTTTGAAAATTATTATTCAGTAGATTCTTCTAAAATATTTTTATCCAAATTAAAAGACATTAAAGATCCAGAAGAAAAAAGAAAGATAATAGGTCATACATTTATTGAGGTTTTTGAGAAAAAGGTTATGGAACTCGAAAAGAAAAACCCTAAAATAAAGTTTTTAGGTCAGGGAACAATATATCCAGATAGAATTGAATCTGCACAACCATCTAAACAAGCATCTAAAATCAAATCTCATCATAATCTTACATTACCTGAGAAGATGAACTTGAAGGTGATAGAACCGTTGAAAGATTTCTATAAAGATGGTGTAAGAAAATTAGGTAAGGAACTCAAAATTCCAGACGAGCTTCTTAATAGACACCCGTTTCCAGGTCCAGGATTGGGTATAAGGATCTTAGGAGATATAACTTTGGAGAAAGTTAAGATATTACAAGAAGCGGATCATATTTTTATTTCTGAATTAAAGGAAACTGGGCAGTATGAAAAAATCTGGCAAGCATTAGCTGCATTAATTCCAGTTAAGACAGTTGGAGTTATGGGAGATTCTAGGACTTATGAATATATGATTAGTTTAAGGGCGGTAACATCAGTTGATGCAATGACTGCTGATTGGGCAAAGATCCCTAATGATATATTGGAAAGAATAAGTTCTAGAATAGTAAATGAAGTTAAGGGTGTTAATCGGGTTGTATATGATATTACGCAAAAGCCCCCTGGAACTATAGAGTATGAGTGATATTTTTAATTGAATATAATATTTAAAGCTAAAGAGATAATCAGGATCCTTTTTTAACTTTCCATATAATTATTACAAGAATAACAGCAAAAGGGGGGTGTGTAAAAATTACTCCTGGTTTCATTGAACTTAATGACCATAGCACACCAATTAAATAATGACCAAGTCCGAATAATACAAGGGGTTGTACAGAGAGCCAACGTTTAAATTTAAGTACCAAGCAATATCCTCCTAAAATAATCAACACAGCTATGAAAAATATAATTTGGGGGACCTTAATAAATGCGAGTATTTGTGTTCCAATCGTAAATACGAAAAAGAATGAAGCTCCAAGAAGGGTCGGCTTTAAACTGTCTACATGCTTTTTATAATCTAGTGTAGGTAGTTTTGGCATAATCTTAGATATTATCACTAAGATAGCAATAATCGCTATAAATAAATACAAAAAGCTTACTTGCGGTGTAAAAGGAACTAATTCTGTTTTATTAAAGAATGTGAAATAGCCGATTAATGATACTAGAAACAAAGGTATTATTAGTGCAATATTGCGGACCCATTTTTCTTCTTTTGATTTTGGAAAAAAATAAGATACTATTAATATTGGATAAAGTACTGCATGAAGTGCGTGCCAGACATTTATAAATAATGCCCAAACCCAATTTATTCCAAATATTTTAGGATAAATAAAACTATTCATAGGAACTGTTTCTGACAATAAAAGAGTCTTAGCTACTATACCTTCATTGTAAAAACCATAAGCTATACCTAAAATAAAAATCCCAATTAATCCAAGCTTCCATCTTATACTAAGCTCTCTTATCAGTAAGACAGCACAACCATAAATTATCAACAAAACAGAGAGCGTTGAAAAAAACTTATCTCCAACCATATTAGTAGACAAAAGCTCTGTAAGGAATGGCGTAATTAACAATAATACCAGTATTGCCATCCAATTACTCAATTTTGAACTCATATATTCATTTTAGAATTTGAATTATATAAATTTTATTATAAGATTCTATAAATAAGTATTTATTTTATACTCATACAGTTCACCAACTATGAATCTGATAAAAAGTCTTTATGATCGTTTGTAATATGATTACAGAACAGTAATATCTTAGAAATCTTGATTTCTAACCTTTATGGTTTTTGCTTCACTTAACCATAACATTTAAAAACCAACCCCTATTTCTTAAACACTAATATGGCAAGATTAAGGAAATTTTCAGCATATAGAAGCTTAGAGCGACCTTATACTAGAGTGAGTGCTAAAAGGAAACATTCCTTCATAAGAAAGACACTTAATACTAAGATTATAAGGTTTGTTATGGGTAATCAAAAGAAGAACTTTGCTCATACTATATTATTAAAATCAAAGTCAGACCTAAATATAAGAGATAATGCTTTAGAAAGTGCAAGAATAACTGCAAATAGGGTTTTGGAGGGCACACTTGGAAATGGGGCATTTTTTATGAAGGTTAGAGCTTATCCACATCATGTTCTTAGAGAGAATCCAGTTGCATCAGGTGCAGGAGCAGACAGATTTTCAACAGGTATGCAGAAGGCATTTGGTAAACCTATTGGTCAGGCTGCAAGATTTAAGAAAGGTGCAGTAATATTTGAAGTTAGGGTTGATAAATCTAATTTGGATGTAGCAAGAAAAGCTATGAAAGTAGCTGGAACTAAGATTCCTTGTTCTACAACAATGGAAATAATTGATAATAAGTAATTGATATAATTCTTCAGTGAATAACAAACTTTTTATATATTGAGTTTATATTTAGCAGTATGTTTGAAATAATACTTCCAAGTATGTTAACTGCTAATAAGTATGTACACTCTATTAGTGTTTTAATCCTATTCTTTCTTATGGCTAAATTAGTTCTTTTTATAATAACTAAATATATTATGGCTTTGGCAAGAAAAACCACAACTAAATTAGATGATGATATAATAGAGAGTGTGGATAAGCCTTTTTCTATCTTAATTTTCTTAGGTGGAATAAGATTAGCATTATTACCATTGGGTTTAAGTGCTAATGTGTTTGATATTATTGTTAAAAGTAATTATACCTTGATGGCAATAATAGTATCTTTTACATTACTTGCTGTCGTAAATATAGTTCATGAGTATCTTAATAAAAGAGCACAAAAGACAAAATCTAATTTTGACGATCAATTGATTATGCTATCTAAGAGAATTGTTAAAGTCATACTTTTTATTGTTGTTTTATTAGTTATATTAAGTATATGGCAAGTGCAGATAGGACCATTTTTAGCAGGACTTGGTATTGGTGGTATAGCTATAGCGTTTGCTTTACAGAATACTTTAGGTAATATCTTTGGAGGAGTATCTATGATATTAGATAGGTCTATTAAGGTTGGAGATATTATAAAATTAGATTCTGGTGAGTTTGGAACTGTGTATGATGTAGGACTTCGAGCTACAAGGATAAAAACTTTTGATAATGAAATATTAATTATGCCTAATGGAAAACTTGCAGATAGTAAGATACATAATTTTGTATTACCCGATAGGTCTATTCGTGTTACTGTTGACTTTGGAGTACAGTACGGAGCTGACCCAGAGTTTGTAAAAAAAATTGCAGTAGAAGAAGTTAATAAGGTGCATGAAGTAATGAAAGAACCTGCACCTTGGATATTATTCAATGAGATGGCTGACAGTGCATTAACATTTACAATAAGATTTTGGGTAGATGACCTTTCAAAAAAGTTTGATGCTCATCAGGAAGCAATAACTAGGATATATAGAAGATTGTATAAAGAAGGAATTGGAATACCTTTCCCTCAAAGAGAAGTTTGGATGAATGATTCCAAGAAAGTTATGAGTCCATTTGACAAACAGTTTAAGGATACTAATAAAAAATATAATGTTACTTTGAACAAAAAGGAAGCTGGAAAGAATCCAGAACAAAAAGATACTAAGAAACAAGCTAAGGAAGCTAAGAAATATTCTGAAGATAGAAAAAAGGAAAATATGAGAAGAAGTGCTGAGATGGATGAGTAAGAAAAGTTTATAAAGAATTGATTCTATTCTAACTTTTAATGTTAAAAATTGGTGTTATTTTAGTTTTGTTATTATTCTTAATTAGCTGCGGCCCCGCTAATGATGTTGATTCAGTTTTTATTAAGAAGACTGGGTTTGCTGGAAGTACTGGTGGTGGTAGTGGAGGATGTACAACAGATGCTGATTGTGATGATAATAATGCCTGCACAACTGATTCTTGTGATGATGATGGTAATTGTGCTAATGAGGACAATACAGATGAACTTAAAGATGATTGTTTAGCAAAACAAGGATGTAACGGTGATATTTTGAAAGATGTTATTTTCAAATCTGATGATTGTAGTTGTGATGTAACTTATATCGACTGTCGATCAGATTTTGGTTTTAGTTGTGTTAATTTCGAAGATGGTTCTGCTGGCTGTGGCTGTGTAAGCGATTCTGAGTGTAAAGAAGGTAAAATATGTCATGAATATGAATGTGTTGAATGTATTCCTGGTGAAACAGATGGACTAGGTGAATGTAGCATCTGTATAAAGGGAAGGTGGCTTGAAGATTATTCTGAGAATAGGGCTACTCCTGATGAACCATGCAATGATGGGTGCGATTTAATAGATGGAGAATGGCGGTATGTTTATAAATCTCCAGGAACAAGAGTTGCTGATTGCAGTGTTTGTGTAACTGAAGAGATAGATCTTGTTACAATTGTTCAAGATGCAATAGAACAGGTGTTTGGATGAGAAGAATGTATAAAAAAGGAATAGAACCAGGTACGCTTTTTGTTATAATGATAGTAATTATTGCTGTTGCAGGTTCTCTTTTTATACAAAAGCAGAATTATGATATGCTGACAAAAACGATTCCTCAGAGATTAAATGCAATCCTTTTTGATGGAGATACAGAATTTTGTGCACTAGGTTCTTCTGATGGAGATAATCGTTGGGATGATGATTTTAATTCTTATTTTCTTTTGAGAGATATTGGAGAAGATATAACAGATATTGCTGATTTCTTGAATGGGATTGTTTATGAACTTGAACCTCATGGGTATAAGTTTAACAATAAAGTTGATTTTGGGTTTACTGATAATAACTCTTATGGAAAAATTGGGTTAAAACTTTCAAAAGAAGAAATAGATTTATTCAATTGTACTATTGCTAAACAAGATGAAATATCTGAAATCATATCTACCAGGGGAGGCATTATCAGACTTGATGATTTTGAGATGAGAACTAATGAGGGAGATTTAAATGAAGACACAACTTTTGTATTGACTAAGTGGGTTTTTAACTGTTCTTATGATATGATCGAGCTTAATTTATCACTAATCAACCACCATGTAAATCAAAATAGGGTAATTTTCAACTATAATGGAATACTACCTTATAAACTAGTTATTCATAAACATAATCAGTTAGATACAGATAGTAGTTATGTTGTTGCTAAATTAGATAATGAAGAGTTTACAATTGATTTAGGATTTACAATAAATCCATCAAGAAAATTCTACTATTCTGCTGAAGGTACAGAAGGTATAGCTACTGGTAGTTTTTCTTTAGAATAAAGTTTATAAATAATACATATAATCTTCTTTTTTATGAACATATCTATAGTAATCCCAGTTTATAATGAAGAAAAAAGGATAGGTAGTACTTTAAAGAAGATTATTTCTTATTGCAAAAAGAATTTTGATAAGTTTGAGATTATAATTGTTGATGATTGTTCTAATGATAATACCTTAGATGTTGTTAAGAATTATAATGTAAAGATAATAAAGAATAAAGAAAATAAAGGTAAAGGTTATGTAGTTAAAAGAGGAATATTAGCTGCAAAATATGGATGGGTTTTATTTAGTGATGCTGATTTAGCTACACCTATTTCAGAACTAAAGAAATTAGTTGTGGTTGATTCTGATATTATTATTGCATCAAGAAATATGAAGAATTCTCATATTAAGGTTAAGCAACCATTCTTGAGACATATCATTGGAAGGTTATTTCCATTTTTGGTTAACTTAGTTATGTTTTTAGGTTTTAAAGATACACAATGCGGATTTAAACTGTTCAAAACCACAGTAGCTAAAAGAATTGTTAAGAAACAATTGATTAATAGATTTGCTTTTGATGTTGAATTATTATTTATTGCTAAGAAGTTAGGTTATAGTGTTAAAGAAGTTCCTATTGTATGGGTTGATAAGAAAGGAAGTACTGTTAATGCTCTCAAAGATAGTTTTAGGATGTTTATTGATTTATTTAAGATAAGGATTAATGATCTTTTTGGGAAATATTTTAGAGATCAAGATTTCTAAACCGTTTTGAAACACAAAGTGTTTCAAAAAGTTTATAAATATCTAATTTAATTTTAGTTTTTAATGATAAAAATTGGTGTTATTTTAGTTTTATTGTTATTCTTAATTAGCTGTGGTCCCTCTAATGATGTTGGTTCAGTTTTTATT
>CAYUUQ010000054.1:0-8274 GCA_964447875.1 uncultured Methanosarcinales archaeon
TATCATTAAGTTTTTTTTCTTTTTCTTCTAAATAATCCATAATCCTTTCAGGCGGAGCTGCTTCAAAGTGTTTTATTCCTGATTTTATGATATAGCTTACAAGCCCTTTTTGTATTAATTTCTCTAATATCTCATATATTTTTGAAGAAGCAGCTTTTGATTTTTGCACTATCTTTCCAGTTTGAGAACTTCCTAATTCTAGTAATGCCAGATACACTTTAATTTCTGACTTTGTTAAGCCTATCTCTTCGAGTGTTTTTTCTATCATGATCTTTAAGAAGTTGTTCATGTATATAAATCTATCTATTACTCCCCCTTGTGGGGTAGGTATTATTTATATACAGAATATCACTCTCAAGTAATAATCAGTAGGTGGTAACTATGTTCATTGGAAAATTAAAACAGTTAGCGATAGCTATATGGGATTACATTTTGTGTATGTTAGCTAATGTTTTTAGTGTAGATGAGGAAGAAGAGGAGCAGTATAAGGATTATAGGTATTTGTAGGTTGAAGGGAATGACATTAGTAGAATTATTACGGCAGGCAGTACCTTGTCCATTCAATGAAGATACATTTAAACGCCAGGTACGAACAAAACTTGAAGATTATTTCGATGGACATAATCTGACATACGATGATCTTAGTCAAATTGCTGGGAACTTTATTAGAAATAGGGGGGTTGCTAGATCAGTTTTAAATGAGGTTTATATTGCTTATTGTCTTAAATCAGTGGATAATCATAAGTCAGATCTTCGTGCAGAATTATTTGAAGAGCCAGATAATCATGATTCTTTTGAGTTATATGTGGCTAATCTTGGTTTAGAAAGATTGGGGCAAGATTTGGTTGTTGTTAAATACAGGGCAGGAATTATAGAGAGCGAATACGTGAAGATTACACCATCAAGAAAATCAAATTTATTAGAGTTAACTTTCTCTGAATTTAGGAGTAGGTTAAATCATTCAGTTAGCTTAGTTAGGTCGCAAATTACAATGCTGCCTTATTTGATTGTATCTAGGATTCAGGATTGTAGGCAAGAAAAAGGTTATACTCAAGAAGACATGGCCCAATTCTTAGCTCCTTTTTGGGATGTATCTGTTAGTAGGGCAAGGGTGTGTATTTCTCATATTGAAACAGGATATTGGGCAAAATACAGAAGTGAATTTAATAATGCAGCTAGAGAAAAACATGATCAACGAATCTCTGATTATTTTTCGGCTCTCGGGATAAATCAGAGAGATCTTAGGATATCTGCCTTATTGATGGCTTATGATATTTGTTTTCAATTTAGGAAAACTGATGTATGGCAATATGGTGAAAAAGCATGAATGAAGTTGAATATTTACATGGAGTTGATGAAGTAATAGTTCATGATTTTAGCGTTAGCCCTATTTGCGGTTTGTGCGGTTCTAATATTGTTAAAGGAATATGCAGTAAGTGTGGTACTAACTTTAAGGGTGGTAAGAAATGAATAAAAGATTATTTTTAGCATTAGCATCTATGTTTGGTGCTGTTGCAATGGCAGAACCTGAAGCTGAGGTAGTTTATAGGATGAATAAGAAAGTTGAAACTAATACTACTGTTTTAGTTAGTGCAGAGAGAAGATGGATGGAAAATAAAGAAGGGGAAACAAGACAGACATATAGTAAAGATGTAGTTGGAGCTAATCAGAAGCTAAGTAAGAATATTAGTGTTTTTGCTGGCTTATATGCTCAAAAGATTGGAGAAACTGAATCTGCTGGTTTATCTTTTGTACCTGGAGGTAAGATAGATCTTTATTCCTTAAGTTTAGGTACTAAATTAGTTGCAGAATATGATCTAATGCATGATGGGGGGTTATGGTTAAAGCCGGGTGTTAGTATTGGAAGGTCTTTTTTAGATAAAAGATTAGCACCTTATGTTTTTTACAAGGGATTTTTCAATGATTTCGATCATAAAGAAGATAGATTCGGTGTTGGGGTTAATGCAGTATTAGCAGAAGTTAAAGGTGATGGTGCAGAGATGCCTTATAGTGTAAGTTTAGAATTAATAGCATCAGATAGGAATTTTACTGAACGCGGACCTAAAGATAGGGCTATGTATAGTGCTTTTCTTAAAGTAGGATTCTAATTAGCTCCTAGAGTAGCAAAACCTTTATAAAGTTCTTATTTTCCTGTTTTTCCATGGGAAAAACAATTGTTATCGTGGGAGCTCAATGGGGAGACGAAGGTAAAGGTAAGATAGTAGACTTCTTAACACAAAAAGCAGATCTTGTTGCAAGAGCAACAGGTGGCAATAATGCTGGCCATACAGTAGTAGTTGGAGATCAAAAGTTCAAGTTCAATTTAATTCCTTCAGGAATTGTTCATAAAGATAAATTAAACATATGTGGAAATGGGATGGTAGTATATCCTCCAAAGATTATTGAAGAGATAGAAGAGTTAGAGGGTAGGGGTTATACAATAACTGATGAAAATCTCATAATAAGCTCATCAGCTCATGTTATAACTGAAGAGCAAGTAGAACTTGATAAGAAAACAGGAAAGAAAGTAGGAACTACTGGTAGGGGCATTGGTCCATGTTATATGGCAAAGATTGAAAGAACAGGAATTAGGATGAGTCAGTTTGCTGAACAAGATAATGATCAGGCTAAAAGATTAAAACCATTTGTAAAAGATACTTATGCTATTATAAATAAAGTTATAGAAGAAGATAAGAATGTTTTAGTAGAAGGAGCACAAGGAACACTTCTTGATATTGATCATGGAACTTATCCATTTGTTACAAGTTCAAACCCTACAGCCGGAGGAGCATGTACTGGCCTTGGAATTGGTCCAACTAAGATTTCAGAAGTATTAGGAATTGTAAAAGCTTATACTACAAGAGTTGGAAGAGGACCATTTCCCACAGAACAAGGAACTGATGAACAGACTATGGATGAAAATCAAGAAGATGAATTAACAGATGATGATATTATTAAGGCAAATGAAGGAGACGCATACTTAGTTGGAAAGGTTCTTCGAAAAAGAGGGGCTGAGTATGGAACCACAACTGGAAGAGCAAGAAGAACCGGTTGGTTTGATGCAGTTATTATCAGTTATGCAAAGAGAATAAACGGATTAACTTCAATGGCTGTAACAAAATTAGATTGCTTTTCAGACTTTAAAAAGATAAAAATATGTGTTGGTTATGAGATTGATGGAGAAGTGGTTAAAGATTTCCCACTTGATCTTGAAAAAATAGAGAAAGCAAAACCAGTCTATGAAGAGATGGATGGATGGTGCTGTGATATTAGTAATGTTGAACAATATGAAGACCTTCCAGCAGAAGCTAAATCATATGTTAAAAGAATGGAAGAACTCTCAGATGTTCCGATATCAATATTATCAGTTGGACCTAAAAGAAGTCAGACAATGATATTGAAACCAGAACTACTTTTTGATTAATTTTATTTTTAAGAATTATTTATTTTTTTACTATCTTATACTTTCCTATCTCAACTTTTCCATTTTTTACTTTTATCAACAGTTCTTGTTTTTCATTAAAACCAGTTATATCTGTAATGATCTTTGGTAGTAATATTCTGTTTGCTCTAAAGTCAAGATTAGTAAGTATGTTTTGAGTAGCACCTTTTGGTTCAAGATTAAGCTCTTGCATTACATTTCTTTCTTTTTGTTGTTGTTTTGATTCTGTTATCTTTTTAGATTCTTTGTATAGATATTGTGCCATCTTATCTGCTACATCAATATCTGTTGCTTTTGTTATTCCTTGCAGTCCAGGACTTAGGTTAGCTTCAATAACAACCGGTCCTTTAGGCGTATCAAGTATATCAACTGCACAGATTTTAGCACCTATAGCTTCTGCTGTATCTACTGCAATCTTTTTAGTATAATTATCTGGAAGATAAGCTTCACCAATTCCACCAGAGTGAATATTACTTCTTTTTTCTCCTACTTCCGCTTTTCTTTTCATTCCAGCAACAACTTTATCACCAACAACAATTACCCTTATATCTGTTCCGCCTGTTTCTATATACTCCTGAAGTATAAATGGCTGTCTTAAGGTTTCAAGAGCATCCATCATTGATGATGCCGCAGCAAATGATTCTGCAAACATGACTCCTTTACCTCCTGTTCCAGAAGGAAATTTCATGATTATTGGGTAATTAATCTTTTCTAGTATCTTTTTAGCAGCTGATGCAGAACTTGTTAAGTATGTTTTTGGCATAGGTATCTTATATTGTTGCAATACAAGATGAGTAAGCAATTTATCATGACCTATTGTGTATGTTTCTGGATTTATTGGCATATAGGTTGTTTCACCCATAGCAGCTGATAATGACCTTAGCATAGGTGCATATCTAAATGATCCTCTAGTATACAAGCAATCATATTTATGGAATTCTTTTCCATCATACCATATCTCAAGATCTCTACCGCTTAGGTTTACTTCTAGTTTTCTTATATCTAGGCTATCAACTTGAGAAAAGTATTTTTGCATGGCTTTTGCTACCATAATAGAGCTTTTACTGTTTAATGATATCAGTGCTGCTTTCATCTTTTCTTTTTACTTGGGTCTATGAGGAATCCATGCTTTAGGATGTTTTGTCCTATAAGTACATGATATGTCATATGTATCCTATCTGCAAGAGTAAATTCTGATTTTATTTCTTTATCGCTTATTTTAACATCTGCTTCAATAACGGGCCTTAGTCTATTACCATGGGCTGATTTTACTAATTTTGTCTTTATTACAGGACCTAACTGTAGTTGTGCAGCTAGTCTTGCATCCATAGAGCTTTTTGTAGCACCAGTATCTATTTTTGCAACTAATGTTTTCTTTTTCTTGTTCTTTCCCAATATAGTTACTTTTTGGGTAAGTCCTATTATTGTTTTATTCTTGTACTTATCTACTTTTGGCATATTAACTCCCCCATTTATATAGAGATTACCTTATCCATATTAAAATCTTTCTGATTAATTAGGCATTCTTTTTACTATAAGATGCTTTTCTTTGTCATATTCGTATGAGAAGAACTGTGGAAGAACTGAAAATTCAGGTTTCATTTTTTTTAGTGTTATTTCTCTTTCTATTTTAGCGTTTTTTTCTTTTATATTAAACTCTAATGAACCATCCATTAATTCTTCCATCATGACCAGATTAGGGTCTTCTTCACTTCCTTGTGGTTCATGCATGAAATATAATGTTGTTATTCCATGTTCTTTTAGAAGGTTGTTTAACATCAATATGAACTTATAGACTGTTTTAGGGTTTTGCATAACTAATGATTGAGATATAACATTAACAACACATCTTACTGGAGCATGTGCTTCTTTTACTATGTCTTCTATTTTTCTTCTTATTATCCCAAACTCTTTGACTAATAGCTGTTCTTCTTCATTATATAATTTCTGAGATCCATCAATAACCTCTTCATACAAATTTATTAGGTTAAAATCTCCTTTAATCATATATTTCTCTATATTTACATTCATAGTTGAGAAAAGTTCTTTGATATCTTTTAATAACTCATTCATACATAAATAGATAACTTTTCCTTTTTCTTTTAAACCTGTTTTCATGAATCTAAATGCGATTAGGCCTTTACCTGATCCTGGCGGTCCAACTAACAGAATACTTTTTCCATATGGGAAACCACCGTTAAGTACATGGTTAAGATCTTTATAACCAATATCCATTTTTCTAATACCTTTTTGTATGCTGTCAAGTTTTTTCATCAAAACATCTTTATCTTTATGTTTTTTATCGTTCAATTCTTTTTGTAGTTCTAGTGAAGTTCTGACTATATCTGTTTCTGTTACTATTCCTGTTAGTTTACCTTTATTTACTATAACCATTCTTCTAGCATGTTCTTTTCTCATAAATTCAGCTAGTGAGAAAAAGTCTTCCTCTTGATCCATGGTTATTAGATCATGCATAGCATCTTTTGCTTTTGTTTTTTTAGGATCTTTTTGTTCTACTATTATTTTTTGAACAACCGTTCTTTCAGTTATTACTCCAAGAGGTTTATTTTTTTCTGTAACAATAATGCAACTAACATTATGGGCTGCCATAATTTTACTTGCTTCATATACTGTTTTTTTGCTATCTACTGTAATTACATTTTTGACCATAAAATCTTTTATTTTTATCATTTTTCTCACCTAAAACTTAACAACTTTTTTTGGGTTTATTTTTACACCTTTTCCTGTTATTTCTAATGAAAATGTTTTTTCTGGGGTTTTTGTTCCACGCATCTTTAATATCTCGAGTCCTCTAACACGTTCTCCTGAGATTCTTACATGATATGCTAGGATTATACCATCTACTTCGAATTCTAATGCTGCAGATATAGCCATCTCATCTTTTGATAGGTCTTGACTAGTCATTAAACCAGTACATTCCCATTTTGAGATAAGTTCAAATAATGCAAGCGCAGCTTCTTTTTTTGTAAGCTCATCACCATAAAGTAAAGTAAATGATGTTATAGAATCTATAACTAAGCGTTTAGCATTAGTCTTCTCTATTATTGCTTCAACAATACCTCCACCTTCTGTTAGAATCTTTTTAACTTGTTCAGGAGTATATTCTAAAAATGTAAATTTTCCTTCTTTTTCATATTTTTCAAGGTCCCAACCAAATTCAAGACAATCTTCATATATATTTCTCTTTTTTTCTTCGAATGTAATGTATATACCAGCTTCTCCTTTTTTTAGGCCTTCTAATAAGTATTGTACTGCAAATATTGTCTTTCCAGTTCCAGGCCCACCTGCAACAAGATTAACGCTTCTTTCTTTGAATCCTCCACCTATCAGATCATTAAGACCAGGAATTCCAGTTGATATTCTTTTTATAGTCATTTTATTCAAATCCCGTTTTATTGATATATAAATTTTTTGTTAACTTCTTTCTTTATAATATATTATTTTTTATTTTTTTCTTTCCACCTTTTTCTTGTTTCTGCAAGAACCATATTTAGGATAGAGTATATGATGAGCATTATTATCAGTCCTAGGAATATTGGATTGTTTCTTACTTTATTAAACATATTTCTGATAATGTCTGTAAGATTATTTTTCTTTTCTTCTTTATTTTCTTCCTTTGTATCTTCTACTTCATCAGGTTCTTCTATTATAATTATTTCTGGAGCTTCTTCTCCCTCTTCTTTTCTTTTATCTTCTGCTGTTTCTTCAGCATATGGTTCTTCGTTTTCTTCTGCTTCCTCTTCTTCAGTTACAATATCTTCATGTTCGCCCCAATCTATTGTAACTGTTTTACCTTGTTCTGATACTGTACTAACATATATCTTTATTATTTTATTTCTATCGTGTGTAAGGATACAATAGCCATGTTTTTCTATTATTTCTTCAGTTAATTCATAATCTTCTTCATCTAATTCATCACATCTAAATTCATCTATGTTCTCTTTTCCTTTATGTTTTATTGCAGGCACATTAGAAAAGAAATAAAATCCAGAGCTTTCTTCTGCTTCAACTTCTTTTGCATATATATCTGCGTTATTTTCTGATGTAAATTCTTCTGAATTAAATATAAATCCAGTAGCATCTTCACCTTCAGGGTATATGTTTAATGTTGTTGCAGATACACTAAGAGATAATAAAAGAATAATTATGATTGATATCTTTTTTTTCATCTTTTAACACCTTTTTACTAAAAACCAAATAAGCTTCCAAGCATATTCTTCATCATGAATCTTGCAGCAAAAAAAACTAAGAGGCTTATACCCATTAATGCAGGCATAAACTTTAAACCTTCTCTTTCTTTTCCTTTTGAAATAGAACCAAGTATCAATGATCCTAGGAATGATGAAGTTATTAGGAATATTACTGAGAACATTATGACAAAATCTATTGATATACTAACATCACTAAAACTCATAGGCATATTTGTTCCCACTCCTTCAGGTATATCTATTGCTGCAAAGTTTTTGGTTAGAACCTCTACAAGGAATGAACTCATTCCAAATAAGGCAGGAGCTCCAAGGCATATAGCTACAAATATGAATATAACATACATCATAGCATTTGCTTTTATTTTTTCATCTACCATCATTTCTTTTCTTAGGTTTTTTGATGTTTGTTCAAGTAATGTTGCAAGTTCGCCCCCAGCTCTTAATCCGGAAACAATTAGTGCTATTGTTTTTTGAAGCCTTTCTGATTTTATTCTTTTTGACATTCTTATTAATGATTCATCTATTGTTACTCCTGTTGTTATTTCTTTTCCAACATGATTTATTTCATCTTGGAAAACTCCAAATTCTGGTCTTGCAGTAAGT
>CAYUUQ010000055.1:0-8213 GCA_964447875.1 uncultured Methanosarcinales archaeon
TGGTGATGGTGCTTGTTCTTCACTGATTAAAGCACTAAATTTATTAGTTGCTCCACCAAATAAACTCCTTACAAAACCTAATCCCATTCCTAACATAACGATTGCAATGATTAAAATAACTATTGCGTTAACTGAAAGTTCTAATGCTGCTTTTTTGTTCATCCTCATTGTTCCACCTTGATTGTGAAGTCTTCTGTGTAAGATATTGGTCCTCCAGAGGCTGCTGTAAATTTAATCTCACATAACTCTGTTGTTGCTGGAACAGAAGGAACATCTAATAATACACCAAAAACTTCATATTTTCCTTGTTGAATTGTTTTTGAATTTATTGTTTCCATAGTATCAAAAGCTGCATCGCCACTACATTCTATATCTGGCTGTACATCCGTCCAAGGCCCTGAAGTTGGATTATAAAGTGCAATTTTAATTGCTGTACTTTGACCTGGTCCTGAAGTCACAATTCCTCTAGAAAGTGAAACAGGATCTGAACCTGATGGTGGTGAAGGATCTTGTTCATCTTCAACTAATGCTCCGAACTTATCCATTGCTCCACCGAACAATGATTTAACAAAACCTAGTCCTAATCCTAACATTGTAATAGCAATTATTAGAATAACAATAGCATTAACTGATAAGCTTAAGGATCCTTTTTTCATATGATACACCTCTTTTTATTGATCTAAATATTATAATAGTTACTTATGGGATAGCTCATTTATAAACTTTTCTATAGGTTAAGAGTCAAATGATTATTATTATCAATTCAGCCTTTTCTTTTTTTCGGGTTCTTTTAGAAAATTATCTTTTCTCATTACCCGTTTTTTTGTTTTCTTTTCAAGATTGAGTCTCGCTTTTTTAGCAATTGTTCCACCTTCTTTTGAGGCTTTTGTATGCTCTTTAAATGATCTTGGATTTCTTACTCTTTCAATCTCAGAAGTAGACGCTTCTCCAAGCATAGTAAAAATCAACTCTAAATCAGTCATATGATCTCTTAGGTTCTCTTTTTTAAGACCTTTAAACTTTCTATATTCAGAGGGTGTTATCCCGAATGATGCTTTTGATATCTCTGCAGTTAATATAGCGAACTCTTCATCTTGTTCAATACCTCTTTTTCTCCATTCATCTGTTAAGTCCTGTCTAACAGCAATACCTCTTAGTCTTTTATCAATCCATGATTTAGAATAGCCTTTTTGTTCATATAATTGTTTCATCCTTTCTTGAGCAAGTTCAGGATCTTCTATTTCTTGAACTCTTTCATAACCAACTTTTGCTAACCATCTTTTAAAAGGCTCGGCTTTTTTGGATGGAATCGATTGAATAATTCTAAACATAGATTTAGTATCTGCACAATCTGTAGGATAGTATTTACCATCTGAAGCCTGAAATTTCAGCTGTACGATTTTATCGTACATCTCAAATCCCTCTTCTTTGAGCTTTCTTTTAAGGTCTGACCAATATCTTTTAGGAATGGAACTATCTGTTAATGCTTCTACTATATCAATTACAGAAAAATGCCATCCATCATTATGCCATGTTCTCCTTATTTTCTTATTTCGAAAAACAATAAGCTTATCCTCTTTTTTCATGCTCATTTTAGTAATTAGAGGTTATATTTAATCTTTGTTTTTATATTGTAATCACCATATAGTAAGTAAAAACGAAAGATTTATATAGTATTTATAGTTGCTTCTTTAGAGTGATAACAATGATAAGAGCAAATTTCATTCCATTAAGAGAAAGATATAGACAGCTTAAGCAGTCTGTTTCAGACTGGGTAGTGGCATTAGACACAAAGCAGTTTGAATTAGAAAAGAAAGTACAAGAGTTAGAACTTAGAATAAAACAGATGGAAGACCTAAAGGGGTGGAAATAAATGTTCAAAGAAATAGTAATTAAATCATTTAAGAAGGTTAAGAAAGATATTACAGAGATAAAGAATAATCTTTCAGAATGGATTGTTTTCTATAATAATAAGCACTTTGAATATGAAAGAAGGATCGAAGTTTTAGAACGAAGAATTGCGTTCTTAGAAAGAGAGAAATTAGAACAAAGGTGGTAGAATGGAAAAAGACGATGAATTTACATTAGATGAAGTAAGAGGAAGCCATGGTAGAAAACCTAAGATGGCACTTCTCAATAAAAAGAAAGTAAGCTCTTATGAGATGGATGAATTGTTTTTAGATTTGTAAAGATTTATAAAAGAATTAAAAGATATTTTTGAAAATGGTAGGACCTGGATTTAAATTAGATGGAAGAGGTAATACGAAACTTCCATTACCTGATGAAGAAAAAGCCAAAAAAAGAAAGTATGTGGCTGGAGTAGTTGGAGCAGGAGTAGTTTTAACTGCAGCAGCTGTTGGTGGTCTTACATATTTAATTAAAGGTGCTATTGATAATACTATAGAAATTTTGAATCAGGGTAAAGCAAGAGTAAGAGCTGAAGCACCAGCTGTTCCTGGACAAAATCTTGAAACAGTAGTTGAAGAACCAACAAATATAGACCTAGTTCCGGTTGGGCCCACTCCTCCTGATCCATATGAAACTATAATTAATGAATATAAAAATGCTAGAGATGTTGGTGTTAAGACAGATGATGCATTGAAATATCATCATGCAGGTACAGATATTATTCTTGAACTTGATGGTATAGTCAAAGATCAGATAGCAAAACAAGTTTCAGATGATATGTGTTATTTTTCTGGAAGAGATTATGATAAAGCAGGAAATAAAGCAGAAGCACTTAGAAGATATATTGCTTCATGGGCTGTTAATCCTGGTGATGATTATGCTAAAGAATCTATGAAAAGAATTTTGGAATTAACTAGAAACGGAACTAATGAAGATATTAAAGCAGCTGCAGGTTATAGTCAGAGAATGACTAAAGAGGTAACAAATGAATTAGCAGATAGATTATCTGAAAAATATGTTGGAAGTATCATGTTTTATTTTGAAGTTGCTGAACAAGATGCAGATCTTATAAAACAAGGAAGAGCTTCTCTTCCAACTGTAACTACAGAAGAGGGCTTAGGAGAAGAATTGGCTTTAACTGCAATTTTAGGAGAAGAAGGAATATTAGATGCCACTAGAGAAGCAGTAGAAAGAAATTATAGAAATACGTCACTTTCTTATATGAAAGGTAAGTTAGAAGAACAAAAAGACCCATTTTACAGGAAAGAAAAAAATGTTGATGATACTGATATTAGAATACTTGCAAGAACAATAGATAGTATAGAAAGAAAACATTTACCAGGAAGTTCTGGAGCAAGAAAAGCTGCTTATCAAACATTTCTTCAAACAACTAAATAAATAATTTTTTAAACTAAATACTCATTCTTTTAGATTATGTACAATCTAGAGCTAAAAAAAGCAATTGAAAAAATAAAGAAAGAAAAAGCTAAAACAGTATTGATTCAATTACCGGATGGGTTAAAACCAAAAGCTAAAGAGATAAATGAAGAATTAGAAAAAAATACTAATGCAAAGATTCTAATTTGGGCTGGAAGCTGTTTTGGCGCTTGTGATGTTCCAAATGTTAATGTTGATCTATTGATTCAGTGGGGACATTCAGAATGGATTGGATAATTCTTGCATTAATTGCTACTCTACTTTGGAGTTTTGGTGCTGTTTTATGTAAGATTGTTAGACTAAATTTCATAAAAAATAGTATAAGTTATCTAATAATTTCAACACCAATTACACTATGTGGTTTAATATTCTTATTTTTTGGTGAATTTATAATTCCTTCAGTAAAAATAATGTCTTTTATTATATTAAGTGCAATAAGTGGGATTATAGGATATTGGTTTTATCTAGAGGCCCTACATAAAGAAGAAATTTCTAAGACAATAATATTTCTTAATATGTCCCCCATATTTATGCTAGTATTTGCGTCTATTTTTCTTAATGAGATTCTAGAATTGAGCGATTATCTTGCTTTTCCATTAATTATTACTGGCGGTTTTTTAATGTCTTTGGATAATAATAGATTTCGTCTTTCAAAAGGATTATTTTTACTAGTAATATCTATGATATTTTTTACAATTCAGAATCTTTTCTTAAAATTATCTGCTGAGTCTAATTTTGTTACAATAACTGTAATAAGACAAATGTTCTTTTTGGTTTTATTTCCATTAATATTTATTGTATCAAAAAAAGCAAGAGAAAGTACAAAACAAGATTTGAAGGATATTAACAAAAAGAAGATATCTTTGATTTATCTAGTTGAAATATTAGGTATAACTGGAATTGCTTTTTCTTATATGGCAATGCAAAGAGGACCTGTTTCATTAGTTGTTTTAGTAGAAGGTATACAACCATTATTTGTTTTTATTCTTGCTTTATTCCTAACAATACAATTCCCTAAAATATTAAAGGAAGAGATAAATAAAAAAACAATAATTATAAAAATAATCTCAATTATATTGATGTTAGTTGGTTTATATTTAATAGCACAATGAAAACACACTTTGTAGTAACAGGAGTAATAAAGTTTGAAGATAAGTTTTTGATACTTAAGAGAGCTTCAGACAGCCACCATTATCCAGATAAATGGAGTTTTTGTAGCGGGTATGCAAAAGAGTTTGAATCTGGAGAAGATGCTGTAAAAAGAGAAGTTAAAGAAGAAACAGGACTTGATTGCAGGATAACAACAGGTGATGTTATAGAAGCTTATGATAAGGAAAAAGATATCAAATGGGTAGTAGCTGTCTATATTTGTAGAGTAGATACTAAAGATGTAAAACTAGATAAAGAGAATGTTGAACATAAGTGGATAGTATTGGATGAGATGGATGATTATGATTTTGTTCCTGGAATAAAAGAGGATATTAAGAATCTAGAGGTGTTTAAAAAATGAGAATTGTTATAGGATCAGACCATGCAGGTTATTCCTTAAAAGAAAAGATAAAAGAATATGTAACTAGTTTAGATTATGAAGTTGTGGATAAAGGAACGAATAGTGAAGAATCTGTAGATTATCCTCTTATTGCTGAAAAGGTTGGAAAAGAAGTTTCAAAAGGTAATAGTGAAGGAATACTAATATGTGGAACTGGACTTGGAATGAGTATGGCTGCTAATAAAGTTAAAGGAATAAGAGCTGCATTAGCTTATAATGAAAATTCAGCTAAAATGGCAAAAGAACATAATAATGCCAATGTCTTATGTATCGGAGCAAGAGAATTCTCAGAAGAAGATGCTAAGAAGATAACTAAAGCTTTTTTGGAAGAGAAATTTGCTGGTGGAGAAAGACATCAGAGAAGAATCGATGAGATAATGGAATTAGAAAAATGAATGCTTACTTGGTTGCTTTTTTTGCTTACTTTGGACTTATTGCTGGACTTATAATTATGAGAGCTTCTAAAGAAGAGCAAAAAGCTGCAAAGAAATATTTTTTGATAACTAAAGATTTGATTCTTGTATTGATGGTATTAACATTATTGTTCTATAATTTTAACCTTAGTAGTATGTTAGTTTGTTTGTTAATTGTTTTGTTAAGGCTAATCAATCTTAAAGAATCGTATTATATGTATCCTGTTTTTGGGTTTATATTCTATTTTTCTTTAACTAATTTAGAATTATTATTGATAGAATCATTTTTGATATTTGTCTATGGCTTAATTGCTGCTTCAGTGTTAATAGATTTTAAGAACAAAGATTGGCTTGGTATGAGTTCTAAAATATTATTGCAGCACATATCTTTTATCGGAATAAGCTTTTTACTAATGTTTTGATAAAATGTAGTGTAACCTTTAGTGGGTTTATATGTGAAACTTCCTTACCGTATATGGTTTCTATTTTTACGTGGCCTATCTTAAATCTTTTTTTAGCTGCTTTTATTATCAGTTCTGTTTCAATTTGATAGCCATCTATTTCTAGTTTTATTGCATTTAGAACTTTTGTTTTTATTAACCTAAAACCTGATTGAGAATCTGAAATCTTTTGACCTGTTGTTAAAGTTAATAAAAAAGAAGATATAGAATTTGCAAGTATTCTTCTTAGGGGCATATTTCTCACATTATGCATCCTACTACCTATAACTACATCATATTTTTCTGCTTTTTTTATGAATTTTGGTATATCAAAAGCTTTATGTTGGCCGTCTGAATCTATAGTTAAAACTGCATCGTATTTATTTTGTATAGCATATTTGAATCCTAACTTTAATGCAGCACCCTTACCTTTATTCTTTTTATATGTTATCTTAGCAATGCCTTTTAATTTATTTATTTCTGCTTCAGTATTGTCTGTACTCCCGTCGTTGATTACAAGAATAGATTTACAGTATTTTTTTACATCTCTAACTGTCATAGAAATATAGTTACCGTGATTATAGCAAGGAATTATTGCAAGTAATTTCATAATTGAATAGAATGTGTTTATTTATATAAATATTTCTTATTTGTATTTTGGATTTGATAAAAATTTATATAGATAAAAGAAATGATTGATGATTATGGATCATAAGAAAGGATTAAGACAAACTTATGCGCTTGAAAAAAGCGAGATTAGTCTTATAGTAAGAGAATTATTTGAGCTAAGAGGTATTTTAGTTCTGATCAGACAAGCAGAATTAAGTAAAGAAGACCATAAGAAATTTAAGACTATTGTACGTAGGATATATGGAGAAGTTAGATTCGGAGAAGAAAGGATAGATAAAAGAGTTCTTGGAATATATAAACGTATAAGATTAGAAGTAGAAAATATTAAACCATCGATGGAGAAGACAAATCCGAAAGCTCTGGAAGAAATAGAAAGATTGTTAGAAAGAGGAGAGAGATATAATGAAGACTTAGCAATTTTATGTGCAAGAAGAGGTTTAATCGAACAAAGTCTAATAAAATCGATTAAACATCCTGAAGAGATAGAAAATGTATATAATCTTATGTGGAAAGCATTTAGAGGTTTCAAAACTTTTGAGAGAGTTGTTGATAAGCTTATGCAGATAGATATTGTTCTAATGAACCATAAAGAAAAATTGAATTCTCATGATTTATCAGCAGAACTTAAAAGAATGGTGGATTTAGCTAGAGAGAATGGAGAACAAGTTAGTAATTATAATACAACCCGACTAAAGAATATATTAAAAATTTGTAGGATTGGTGAGTTCTCAAATTCTGTGGATCTAGTAAATATTGGCTTTCTTGCTCAAAATTCTAACGATGAAAGATTTAAAGAAAGAGTAACAAGTTATTTGCAAAGAACATATAGACTTGTCGTAGATAAGAGTGAGCTTAATGAGCTTGGAGCTATCAAAGAACTTGGAAGAGGAGCTAATGGAGTAGTATTTCTGGCAAGATATCAAAATAAAAAATTAGTCTTGAAGATACCAACAGATCAAAATAATGAAGTTCAATTAGTTGAGATAATAACCTTAAATGAAATGAGAAGGAGAGTTCCTACTAAAGCAGGAAAGCTTTTTCCAGAATTGATAGCATGGGGCAGATTAGCTTCTGGTGTATTTTACACATATATGACATTTTTTGAAGGTTCTCTGTTAAGTGAGATGATCAATAAACGTAGTCTCTCATCAGAATTATTATTGGGCATAAATAAAGAAAGACAGAAAATGCAAAAATTTTTTAGATCTAATGGATTGTATAATATTGATTGGAATGGGGAAAATATGATTGTACAACCCTTCTCATTAAAATTACATGTAATCGATGCTGGGGGTTTTATTGTTGATGGAGCTGAAGAGTTGTCTTTGTTTTATAGAAACTTTGGTGTTAGTATGAATAATTCAAAACTTAGTGATAGATATGGATTAATAATGAACAACGAAAGTCTAATGGCGAATTGTTTAAATCTGGAGGCGGAAGATAATCTAAAAAAAGGAGATAACCAGAATGCAGAGTCTATAGCTATACGGGCTCTTAGTCATCTTGATAAAGCTGATAAAGCTGCGAATGTAGTTGGTTGGAGGAGAAATAGTAGTATAAGACAAAGAATATTAAGGACTTTGGAAATAGCGCAAAGACAACTAGCAGCTTAATTGATAAAAATTTATATATGTAAAAGAAATGATTGATAATTATGGGAATTATAGGGTTCATAAAAAGTATTTTTGGAGGTTTATTTGGAATATTTGGAAATCTGTTTAAAGGCGGCGAAGATAGATCTTCTGAAACTAGAAGAGAATTTGATGATTTTAGAAGAGGAGAAAGAGATGCTCTAAAAAAATTAGGATTGGATAGAGATGAGATAAAAACAACAGC
>CAYUUQ010000056.1:0-8117 GCA_964447875.1 uncultured Methanosarcinales archaeon
ATACATTATACACAAAATCTTTAGATCTGAAGCTTGAATACAAATACAAAGAATTGATCTCAAGACAAGTTAGAATAAGAGCACAATAAGCTCTTTTTTATTTCTTATTTTTTTATTAAACCTATTGCAGCTATCAATGCTTCTAATTGAATAAATTCATCACTACCTTCTGTTAATCTAAACTCTATCTCGCCGCATTTCTCTATGATCTCCATCTTTTGCTTGTTATCTGCCTCTAAATTAAGAATTTCTTTTTGAATCTGTTTAATAACATCAAGCCCAGATAACCCATAGTTTAACATCAAATCCAATAACTTGGTTCTAGCATCTAAAAACTTATTGCTTAAAGCTAATTTCAAAACTTCATCAACTTCTTTAGGTTTAGCAACAGCAGCCATAGAATATACCAATTCATCAGTTATATCCTTACTTAATGCTGCACATGATTGAGTAACGTTTTCTAATCTCCTACAGTCTCCTTCTGAGATACCATATAATGCATCCTTGGCTGCAGGAGCGATAGTTAATCCTTCTTCCTGGGAGATTTTATCGATTAATTCTAACATATCTTCTTTTGCTAAAGGCTTAAACCTAAAAACAGCACATCTTGACTGTATAGGATCTATTATTTTAGAAGAATAATTACAACTTAGTATAAATCTACATGTCTGAGTATAGTTCTCCATAGTTCTTCTTAATGCCTGTTGTGCTTCTCTTGTTAACGCATCACATTCATCCAAGAATATAATCTTAAAAGGTACATCACCTATAGCTCTTGTTCTTGCAAAATCCTTAACTTTAACTCTGACAATATCAATTCCTCTTTCATCAGAAGCATTTAATTCTAAGAAATTCTGTTTCCAACTTTCACCAAATAATTGTCTTGCAGCAACTAAAGCAAGAGTTGATTTACCAACACCTGCTGGCCCAGCAAACATCAAATGAGGCATATTTTTTTGTTCTACAAAAGCTTGAACTCTTTTTACTATCTCTTTTTGGCCCTTTACATCATCAAACTTATGAGGCCTATACTTCTCAGTCCATATAGCAATATCTTCATTCATAAAAAAAAGAAAGTCAAGTTAATTTAAAAAACTTTAGTAAATAAAAAATAAAATTAGATTATATCTTCTTCAGCTATAACCATAAAATCCCCAATAGCAATAACTGCTGAAAATGGAATAAGGATTTTACCTTCTTTGTCCTTTTCAAGTTCTAATTTCTCTGTATAAGATGTAGGATTAGTAAGAACCATATGGATAAGTTCTCCTGATCTAGTCTCAAAGATTATATCTCCGACTTCACCAAATCTTTTTCCTGTTTTCGAAACTACTGTTTTTCCTACAAGTTGTTTTGAAAATTTTTTATCGTCTTCAGCCATAAAGTATCCCCTCACGAATGATTATTAATATAGTAAAAGTTAGCTCACCTTATATTTAAATGTTGCTATTTTTCTCTAACATTTTTTTCATCTTTGTTTCATTGTAACAGTCATCTCTTAGCCCGCATATCTTACATTTATTCTCACTCCCACAAAAATCAGGAAGTTCCTTTGAATTTAGAAGATCATTGACCTTATCTATAAGTTCTTTAACTTCATCTTTCAAAAAAGCATTCATAGCAATATGTCTTCTATCTTTAATATCTAAATAAGTTATGAATCCTTCTTTTATCTGTTTTTTATAATGCCCCTCTAACAACAAACAATATGCTGCTAGTTGTATCTTATGACCTGGCCAAACTCCTTCTCTTGGTGCTTTTCCTGTCTTAAGTTCTATCGGCACATATTCAACAGAATTTCCATCAGAATAAACCTCAATCTGATCAATTATTCCTTTCAGCCCGAGAACTTCTGACGTTACCTTTAACTCTGATTGTATCTTAGGAGTCAATTTCTCCCATAATTCATCTCCAAATAAATTATTTTTTTGTATAAAAGTAAAGATATTAAAAGCTCTTGTTTCTGCTTCATCATTTATCATTGGATAAACTTTTTTAAACATCTCTTCAGGTTTTATCTCAAACTTAGCCAATCCTTCTTTATTTTTTAAGATAGCGACCCTTAAAAATTTAAGATATTCGTATTTGTATTTTTCTTTGATCTTTTCTAAATTTAGCTCTTTAATTGATTTGACTATCCTTTCTTCATTTTTATTGATTAAATCGTAAGTTTCATGTCTGATTGTACCTTTAACCATAGCTTCTTTTGGCGGCTCCCATAAGCCTAAAACTCTTTGTAAGTATAGTTTCCTACTACAATAAAGATAACTAGAAAGCATTGTTACTGATAACATCTAACCTAAGTAACCGACTACCATTTATAAACCTCACGCACATATGTCCAGTGCTAGTGCTTATTTTCTATATTGAAAATAATAAGACCAAACATCATCCAAAACCTTTATTAATATCAACCTTAATTCTATCCTTATCATGGACATAAACAAACGTCTAGACTTAATAAAAGAAGTCGGTGAAGAGATTATAACAGAAGAAGATCTCTTAAATTTACTAAAAGAAAAAAAGAATCCTATTGCTTACGATGGATTTGAACCTAGTGGAAAAATTCACATAGCACAAGGAATTCTTAGAGCTATTAATATTCAAAAAATGATTGAAGCTGGTTGCAAATTCAAAATCTTAGTTGCAGACTGGCATGCATGGGCAAACAACAAACTAGGTGGAAACCTGGAAAACATCAAAATAGCTGGAGAATATTTCATGGAAGTATGGAAAAGTGCCGGTGTAGACATGTCAAATGTTGAAATTCTGTGGGCTTCTGATATTATCAAAGATGAATCATACTGGCAAAAAGTTATGCAAGTTTCAATAAATAACACAGTAAAAAGAGTTGTAAGATGTTCACAAATAATGGGTAGAAGTGAAAAAGACGCCCTACAGGCTTCTCAAATACTTTATCCATGTATGCAAGCAGCAGATATATTCCATTTAGAGGTTGACATCTGCCAATTAGGTTTAGATCAAAGAAAAGTTAACATGTTAGCACGTGAAGTTGCTCCTAAACTTGGCTACAAAAAACCAATTGCTGTACATCATCATATGTTAATGGGCCTAGGTCAGCCGCCAAAATCAGATTCAACTGGTGCAGAACGTGGAATTCAAATGAAAATGTCCAAGTCAAAACCAGATACAGCAATATTCATGACAGATTCTGAAAAAGACATTAAAAGGAAACTAAATAAAGCTTATTGCCCAGAAGGTATTGTAGAAGAAAATCCTGTTTTAGAATACTGTAAATATATTATATTCGAAAAAATCAATAAATTGACAATCGAACGTCCTGAAAAATGGGGCGGAAATCTAGAATTTAATAGTTATGAAGAACTAGAAAAATCATTTGCAAATAAAAAACTTCATCCAATGGACTTAAAGCAGGCTGTAGCTATTGAAATAAATAAATTATTAATTCCAGTTAGAAAACATTTTGAATCTGGTAAACCAAAAGAACTGCTAGACAAAGTAAATTCTTTTAAGATAACTCGTTAACTCTGCTCAATTATGCCTAAGGTATAATTTTCAGTAAAATATTTTTTAGCAACTTCTTGAACATCTTTAACACTGACTTTTCTTATCTTAGCTAAATACTTATCATGATCTTTTGCATCTGAAACCATCTCCCAAAATCCAAGTTCGTCTGCCCGATCATGTGTATCCTCATTATCCAAGATAAACTTGCCTTCAAGATATCCCTTAGCCTCTTCTAATTCTTTTTTACCTAACTTATTAAGACCTTTAAACTCTTTTAGGATTAACTTAACAGCAAGATCAATATTCTTCTTATGAGTATTCAAATAAACCGCAAAAAAACCATATTTCTGACTAGGTTCATGATAAACTCCAACTTCATAAGCAAGACCGTGTTTATTTCTAATGACATTTTCTATCCTGCCGCTCTGACCCTTTCCTAAAATAGCCTTAAGAACATCTAAAACATAACTATCTTCTGACACCCTATTAGGTGTTTTATACCCTAAAACCATATATGAGTTCAAAATCTTTCTTTTTTCTTTAGAAACAATCTTTTTTGTCTGTACCGGCTCATCAACATCCTCATACTCCGGAACTTTTCCTTTCTTAAACTTACCAAAATATTTACTTATTTTACTCTTAACATTAGAAACATCACCAACAACACTAACTACCATATTATTAGCAACATAAAACTTATGAAAATAATCAACCAACATCTTACGATTCAAACCTTTAACAGATTTAACAGTTCCGGCAGTAGGCAACCTAACTTTAATTTTCTTAAACAGTGCTTTTTGAAAAACTACCCATTGATAATATCTTGGCTCATCCTTATGTAAATTAATCTCCTTAAGTATAATCTTTCTCTCTTTTTCTATTCTCTTAGGAGCAAAAACAGAATTCTTCAATATGTCAGACAACAAGTCTAATGCCTTGCCTACATGTTTCTTTGGAACCCGAATATAATAACTCGTTCGTTCATTAGAAGTATATGCGTTTATCTCGCCACCGATACTTTCAATCTCGCCGCTTATCTCTTTAGCATCTGCTCGCCTTTTAGTTCCTTCAAACATCATATGTTCTATAAAATGAGAAATACCAGAGATTTTCTCAGTTTCATAATTAGAACCTACTTTAACCGTTACTTCAACTGTAACAGTTTCTGTCTTTTTATTCTCATAAATAAGAGTTAATCCGTTCTTTAACTTTGAGATCTGCATAATTTTAATCAAAAACTGCTGATATATAAACCTTACTTAAACAAAAGCTTTTAATATTACCAGATTTAAAATTAGATCATAATGAGAATAAAACAAATTCAAGAATTATTAAAAAAGGAAAAAATAGACTTAGCATTATTCCTTAATACTGATTTTAACTATCAAGACAACAATATGACTTATTTTTCCCAATATAATGGAGTAGGAATATTAGCTATAACAAAGAAATCCAAATTCTTAATAGTTCCAAGAATGGAATTAAAAAAAGCAAGAGAAGGTAAAGTTAAAGTTTACAAATGGAAAAAACATCTAAGATTATTTGAAAATGTTAAATCTGTACTAAAAAGAAAACCAAAAAAAATAGCATTAGACAAAAATACATTTTCATTAAATAACTATAAAGAACTAAAACGTACATTTAAAAAAATAAAAACAGTAGATATATCAAAAGATCTATTAAAAATTAGAAAAATAAAAACATCTGAAGAAATAAAAATAATAAAACAAGGATGTAAAATTTCAGATAATATATTAAACAGTTGCTTCAAAAATTTTAAGAAATTCAAAACAGAGTCCGACGTAAAAGCATTTCTAGAAAACCAAGCAAAACAAAATAATTGCACTTTGGCGTTTCCAACAATTGTAGCATCAGGAAAAAATGCAGTTAAACCCCATCATGAAACAAAACAAGTAAAATTAAACAAAGGTTTTTGTGTTATTGATTTTGGTATTAAATATAAAAACTACTGTACCGACACCACAAGAACAATCTACATAGGAAAACCATCAAAAAAAGAAACTGAATTATACAATTTAGTATTAAAATGTCAGAAAAATATTATAAAAAACATAAAAATAAATAAACCATGTAAGGAGTTATACCTAGAAGCAAAAAAAGAATTAAAACCATATTCAAAATATTTTACTCATGGATTAGGACATGGATTTGGAATATATATCCATGAACTCCCTAATTTAATGGAAAAATCAAAAGATCTAATCCAAAACAACACTGTTTTCACAATAGAACCTGGAATTTATTTCAAAAACATAGGCATAAGAATAGAAGATGATATATTAATAGAAAATAACAAACCAATAATCCTAACAAAAGTAACTAAAGAATTGATAAAGAGGTAGATAAGATGAAATACAACGTAAAAAAACTAACAAAAGCAGCAAATGACTATAAAAAAACACTAAAAAAAATAAAAGGAAAAACTATTCTAGTAACTTTAGATCTAAACAATAAAAAAGCATTCTATAGCCTTGCGCCATTATCAAAAGCAATACATGAGTTAGATGCTGATATGAATGTTAAAGTAATAAACAAAAATTCATCTGCATTAAATATCTTAAAAGATGTATGGAAAACACATACACAACTAAAAAATAAAGTAATAAACAAAAACACAAAAGCATTAGGTACATTCCTAAAGTTAGCAACAAAAAAATGTCCTGATCTGGAATCTATCTTCGAAGCACCAAACTATGTAATAAAAGCAACAAAAAAAGGTTTTGAAGGTGATTTTTGCCTTCCGTTCGATAATTCATGGTTAAAAGAATATAAAACTAAACTTTTACTAAAAACAGCAAAAGTGATATTCAAACAAGTCTACAATCTAAAAAAATCAGAAAAAGTAAGTATTGGTTTTGATTTAGTAAGAAAAAAGAAAGACCTAGGTTTGCCATTAGAAGATTACCTTGATCAATTCCAAATAAGTTATGCAATGGCAATGGCAGTTAAAAAACAAGTTTCAGGTATGGGCGCTTCAACATCAAGAAAAACTCAACTAGCTAAACCAGAAAGAATTTCTGAACTAAGAACTACATTATTGGGTTTAGAATTATGTAAAGATGTTAATGAACCTATTTTCAAAGCATTTAGGAAATTATCTAAATTATTAAAAATAAATCGCTTTAAAATTGCTTCCGCTGTCTTTGGAATACATGGAAAAGGCTATTCGGGAAGACATTATTTTGGAGAATGTGTTGGTTACCCATCTAAAGACAAAAAAACCAGGTGGCTCTCACCAGGTCAAATGGTATATAAACTTGATTTTTACCCACAAACAAAACATGATCCTAGGCCGCCTAAAGCAAGAGTTGCTTTTACAGAAACAATACCAATTGATATTTTCATAAAAACAAACAACATTGATTGGTTAGCTATGCAAAAAAGAAACAACAAGATAATAGACATAGCTAAAAAATGCGACCATATAATTGTAGAAGGAAAGAAACTTGGAAAATATAAAACCAAATTAAAAGTAGGATTAGTATCAAAAAAAGGAAAAAGAAGGCATTTTAAAGGGTCTGACGTCGATACTAGAAGTATAATAAATAAAGAATACCATAAAAGAACAGGAATAAAAGCAGGAACAATGGCTAATCTGCCAGGTGGTGAAGCATTTGTTACACCAGAATATGTACATGGTCAATTCATGGGTGATGTTGTAATAAGCCTAGATCAAAGTTATATACTAAGCGGAAAAAAACCAATAGTAGTAAACTGCACAGGAAATAACCATAAAGTTATTGGAGGAGATAAAAAAATAATCTCCAAATTTAATGAAAAGAAAAAAGAATCATGGGAAAAACTAATCAGGCATGAAAAAAATAAAGCACTTCCGAAAAAAATTATAGACTTAAACAAAAAAAACTTCACAAACATAGGAGAATTCGCAATAAATACAAATCCAAAAGCAGAACTATGTAATTATTTGATTGTAAACGAAAAAATAGCTAATATGATACATATTGCGCTAGGTTCCGGTTTTGAACCTGATAGAGCTACCTATTATCATACAGATATTGTAATAGACTCTCCAAGACAAAAATTAGATATTTACGGTGTAACAAAGAATGGTAAAAAATACTGGATCCACAAAAAAGGAAAATTTGTTGTCTAAATCCATAAAAACAATAATAAAAAAGAATCTAGCAATAAAACCAAATGAATCCTTATTAATAGTCTATGATAAACCTAAGTCTAAACTAGCGAAAACATTTGGACTAATAGCTTCAAAAACAACAAAAAAAGTTCATGCTATAAAGATTCCTGTTGGAAAAATAAATGGTGAAGAACCAAAAAAAGATATCGCTAAATTATTTCTCAAGTACAATACAATAATTATCCTAACAACAAAATCTTTATCACATACAAAAGCAAGGATGAATGCTACAAAAAAAGGAATAAGAATCGCATCAATGCCAGGAATAACAACTACTATCCTAAAAAGAGCAATTGATATTGATTATGATGAATTAAAGTCTAACACTAAAAAAATAGTAAACAAACTAAATAAAGCAAGCATAGTAAAAATAGAAAAAGATAACCATACCCTAGAATTCTCAATAAAATCAAGAAAAATGGGAAGGTCTTCCGGGACCCTTGTGATATCC
>CAYUUQ010000057.1:0-6817 GCA_964447875.1 uncultured Methanosarcinales archaeon
GTTTTTCTTTCTCACCTAACAATACATCCTTTCTAGAAACATCAGCAGTTAAAGTATTTATTTTCGTGTTTTGTTCCTGAATCAGTTGCGTCTTGTTTGGCACATCCCTTTTCTTACTCGCAAAGATATCTCTTTCTTTGCCTGGTGTTTTATTTTTGCACCTTTTTGCGACAACAACAACATCATTATATTGTCCACCAACCATATCCAATTTCAGTATTTCAAACTCACTATGTTCTTCTAGTAAGTAACTCATGCCATCAGGAGTTATTCTCCAGCAATCAAGAGGATGACGATGGATACTTATCTCAAAAGGAACAATTATACAAATTAGACCATCCTTTTTTACAACTCTTTCAATTTCCTTAATCCATTTCCAGGGGGCTTCTACATGTTCCAGACAATTACCAGACACTACAACATCAAAAGAGCCATCATCTAAATCAAATTCATAGGTGTTTTTAGACATAACATCCACATTTGGACCTTTTTTAATGTCTAGTCCTATATATTCCCAATTAGGATTGTTAAACAATGGTTTGTATGTTCCATTTACATCAAAGCTGCCCACATCAAGTATCTTTAGATTAGAATTTTTATCTAGATATTTCTCTACAAACTTTTTCATTGCGTTATAAGATTCTTCATGCATTTTATTTTAACAATTTAATTTCTTAATTAATTCACTTGCCCAAAACAAATTATTAGAAGTTTCTGCATCACTCCAAAAACCTTTCAAAAACTTAACATCCATCTTCCCCAACTATATATACTTTTTATTAAAATCAGTAATCTCACAGATAAACCACTCAATTGCCCCTCATGATAATTAATCGATGGCTATTTATAAAACTTTTTATAAAATGTTCTTACTTTTTAAGCTGGGTTCTTTTTTATTAAATATAATTTTGTCAAGGTGCAGAAAAGAATGATAATGAATCCAAGCTCTAACAGGACCATTCCAATTCTTCTTTAAATCAGGTCTTGATTTTATATATTCTTTCCAATTAAACTTCATTTTTTTAATATTATTTTTTACTTTTAATTCATCATCTTTACTGGAGGATATAGAACATTCTTTTATAAGCAAGGGAGTTTTTTTCTTAAATCTTCTTTTGCATTCAATTTCCTCTTTTGAATAACCTAACTTTTTTAATATATCTTATTACCCATAATATTGTTTAGATCTTTCTAATTTTGGCAGGAGTATTATTGTATTTTTGTTTTTTTATAAAATATATTTTTTAAATATATGGATTTAATAAGAAATAATTATATAATAATAGTTTTTATAAAAAATTTCATCTCATGAAATTTGGATTGGGATATGAATACCATGTTCTATAGGTTGAGATTTTTTATTCCAAAAGTTTAACTCTATCATGAGTCCCTAATACCTCGCCTTTTAAGGTGAGGATAGGATGAATAGTCGATGAGTTAAACTTTTGTTATTTTTAAATTATCATAGGGATTGCTATATTTCATAATTCCCTGGATAATATCGGAGGATATAAGGAAACAGTTGTTGGTGGAAAACAGGAAAACTTATTAAAGCAGATGTTAATAGTTTAGTTATAGTGATAAAAGAGATTGGTAAAAAACCTTATTCAAAAAAGTAAAAATTTAAATAACATATCATTTTTTATGAATGTACGGAATTATTAAATTTGATTAAAAATATACTCACTGATTCAAAATCAAGATTAGGTTTTTGGGAGAAAATAAATGGTATTTGTATTATTTAAGAGAAAGGAGGTGCATTATGAGTTGTCCTCGTACTTTAGTGGTGGGCTGGTTTAGTTGGCCTGATAGTAAAGCAACTTTTGGTGATGTCCAAGCAATGGAAGTTGTAACGAAGTGGTTGTCTGACGAAGGATTTGACTATGATGTAGCAGGTCATGAATCTAATGGAGTAAGGGGTTTGTCTATTGATCTGGTTAAACCTTCGAACTATGATAGTTTCATCTTTGTTTGTGGTCCATGGGGAGGGGGATCTGATTTACTTGAGCGTTTTTCATCTTGTTTCACAATAGGAATTGATCTCACAGTTTCTACTGAGAATCATGGTTTTTCATTATTATTGGCACGTGAATCCCCTACAGTCAGAAATCCCGATATTGTATTTGAAGCAAAAAGTCCGGCTGTCCCAGTAATTGGTTTAGCATTAGTGCATCCTCAACCGATGTATGGAAATAGACAGCGTCATAAGCAGGTTGAAAAAGTAGTTTCAGCCTACCTTGAAGCAGCGGGTTCTGCAGTGATAAAGCTGGATACTTTAACTAAAGATAATACTGCAGGTATATCCTCTGTTTCGCAGCTTGAGGCATTGATACGACGATGTGATCTTGTGATTAGTTCACGCTTGCATGGGATGGTCTATAGTCTAAAAAATGGAGTCCCTGTCCTGGCAATTGACTGTGTTGCGGGTGGTGCAAAAGTAACGGCCCAAGCCGATGTACTAGATTGGCCAGTGATTCTTAATGGGGAGGGTATTACGGTTGACAAAATCAAGAAAGGAGTGGAACAGGCTCTTGATTCAAAAACAGTTTCACATATTGCAAATGTAAAGGCTGGTGCAGGGAGTACCATTAAGAAAACTAAGGCAACTATGCTCACAGAATTGAAAAAATGGCGTGAAAAAAAGTAATCTAATAATTGCGCCTAAGATTGATATAATTTTTGCCAGAATGATTTCTTATTCTTTTTGTTGTATATCCAAAAATTTTCTTTTGGTCGTGCATCTAATTTCAATTTTTTTTCTTCGGCAAATTTAGTTACTGCATTTCTTACTGATTCCCTATTAATATCATGACCGAAAATTATTCCTCCTTTTTCTAAAAGTTCATAATGATTAACTAAATCAGAATATACGTCAAATTCTTCGTGACTACCATCTATATATATCAAATTTGCTTTTATATTTTTTGATTTTAAGTATTTTGAAGCAATCAAAGAAGTAGTAGGAAATGGTATGATTATTTTTTGCAAATCTTTATGTATTACATTATAAAGAAATTGATAATATAATTGAGGAAATCCATTCTTGAGATTCATTGATTTGTAAAGTTCTGGATGTGTTTCCCTCATCCAACAGTTAGTAGAACCCAACCAAGTATCAATTCATAAGATTTTGCAATTTAATTTATTTTCTTTTATATAGCTGCCCATATTTATTGCTGAGCCTCCCTTCCAAGTTCCCACCTCTATAATAAAGTTAGGTTTGACTTTATCTATCAATTCTCTAAATATTTTTCTATCTCCTCCCCAAGTTTGTAAATCTAATTCAAATCCGGAACTATCAAATTCATCATAGGGATTTTTTCAAATAATTCTTTCATTATATCTTCTTTGTTATTATCCATTTTCAAATTTTGCCCCCTTAACCAATTATTTTAAATAATAATTGATTATTTATAAATTATATTATAAAATATAATGAAATAAATCCCCATTATTTCTTTTAACGTTCTCATTAATTTGTCAGATAATTAATAATCTTTATTATATTTTTTTCAATGGTTTTTGCTACTCTATACTTCCTAATATCAAATGAAAATCTCTCAAAAAATCTTAAATCTCTTGACCCTTGGTATTTAAATGAGAATTTCGTATCGAAGAAATTAACATCTTCCGATGCTAGATATATTTTATTTTTTATTTCTGGCTCTGCCATTTTATTTCCATGTTTATTAATGAAATTGGATAAACTAGATATAAACTTAAAATGTAAAATTCCACATTTTATATTTGATATTATTTTTTCTCCTTTAAGATTATGAAATCCACCTTCTATAATAATTTCCCCATTATAATGTATTAATGGAACCTTTCGATAACTAGGTTTAAATCCTAGGACTCTTTCTCTACAACCATATTCAGTTCTGTCGTAATAAGGGCATGTTTCAATCAATGAATCTTTGATTAAAGTATCTCTTACTTTTTTATTAGAATACATATCAATCATTCTTGCCTCAACGCAATTAAATCCCCTATTCTCTTGTTCTTTGGTAAATTTTTTAATGGATTCTTGTTCGTAATTAGGGTAAATAAATAATTCGTCTGTATCTGCCAATATACACCAATTGTTAACGCCATATTTCTTTAGCAATTCTTCTTGCCATGCGACTCCAAATTTATTTATCCTGCCGTAATCTTCATCTTGTACCCACACATGAACTCGGTCGTAATCTTGTAATAGTTCTAAAGATTTGTCTGAAGAATTGTTATCAATGTAGAAGATTCTATCTACACCAATGTCAAAATAGTGTTTAAATACATAGGGAATTAAGTGAGAAGCATATACTCCAACCATAAATAATATAACTTCTTCCTTGCATTCGATGATTTTTTTATTATCTACTCTTTTAATTTTCAAATATATCTAAGTCTTTAACATTATTAAAACTTATCGAACTTATTTTTTTTCTTTTAATCTAGATAAATAATGATTTATTAGTGTGGTCTTGCCACATTGTCTTGTTCATATCACTGCTATAGTCTCTTTAGATTTAAGATATTTATCTATTTCCTCTTATATATCTTTTTATGCTAGGTTTTTATTGGTTTTAATTTTTTTTTAAGTCTTTTTTCATTGAGTATTCTTAAAAAATATTTTGAACAATGTTCTGGATTAATTTTGGGAGATTTATTTAATTCCCAATCTCCAAAATCATATCCATAGTGAAGCATAAATTCTTTAAATAATGGTTTGAATTTTTTTACATCTTCTTCTGTGAACCAATTTCTCCAAGAGCTTTTACCTTTTGTTCTCACGACTCGTTTAAATATGTTGTCTACCGGTACATCTTTATCTAGTTTTAATTTTAAATACTTTTCTAGTTTCTCAATTTTATTCTCAACAAAATCTTCGTACTTAATTATGAAAGATTGTTTTTCGATATTTTTTGGAATTAAAGTAGTTAGCTTTTTTTTCATTCTGGTTAGCGTTTCTTTCTCACTCTGATTGAATATTTGCTTTAAAAGGCTTATTAACGATATTTTGTATGGATTATCTTCTTTCTTTCTTAGCATTTCAATTGATTTGATTATTTCTTTTTTATTTTTTTCAGTATAATAATTATTAAAACGAAATGATCCACTATATAGTAATGTGCTAATCATACAGTCACGAGGATCTCTTATTATAAGAATTACCTTGTCAAATTGTGCAATTATTTTTGGATCAAATTTTAAGTCAAATAAACATTTTACCAAAACTGGTTTTTTTATAGAAGAATAGTTAATTTCTTTTTTAGGTTCAAAGAAACATTTAGTGTTTGCAGGCATAGAGTTTTTGATGCTATAAAATAATGCAGTAGTTCCGGTTTTAGCTATCCCAATTATTAATACCTTATTTTCTTTTTTAATAGGTTTTTTATCAATTTTTATTACGCCAGATTTACAACTATCAATTTGTGTACTTTCTTTTGTTGCTTTGCGCGTAGTACCAAATAATGTTGAATGAATATTCCTAAATGGTGCAGTCATCTTCCAAGAAGTAGAATTAGCATATACTTGAATAGTATTTTCAAGAACCAATCTATGGTTTTCCTTATTCTCTATTTTTTTGTCTTTATCTTTTATTTGCTTATCCTTATTCTCTATTTCATTGTCTTTATCTTTTATTTGCTTATCCTTATTCTCTATTTCCTTGTCTTTATCTTTTATTTGCTTATCCTTATTCTCTATTTCTTTGTCTTTTTCTTCAATTTGTTCTGCTAATTCTTTTATGTATTCAAACTCACTTAATGTATGGTGCTTTAATTCTGGTGTTAAGAAATCTTTTACATTTTTTTTCATAGTACTGCGGATATTTTTTAGACTAAGATATTCTCCTAGTTCCCTTATTATCCTATTCTGATCTGAAATAAGGTCATCGAATTTTATAGTAATATGTTTTCGTTTGGCCATATATTTTTTAATATTATCTTTGTATTTTCTGATCAATAAAAGCGAATGTTTTGGAGAAAAACCATCTCTTTTTTTAAGAGATTTTGCAATTTCTATGTCTTTTCTTTCAATTATAATGTATTTTGGAGTTATTTCAAGATCTTTAAAAGCTTCCTCATATATTGGTAAAAGTAAAGATAATCTTGGATCTTTTATTCCAAACAATTCTAAATCCTTGAATTCAGTTCTTATAATATCTTTTATTTGATTTTTATATTTAATCAAGGTTTTTCTTTTTTCCCAATCTAATGGTAATTCATTTAAATCATCCCATGAAGATTTTAAATGTCTTAGAATATCTTCATTTGTTCTATAAAAAAACATATTTTCAAAAAATCCAGATGGATTTTCCGGTGTGGATGGCATTATTTTTTTTCCGAAATCAATTCCTAATTTTGATAGTGTTCCAGCTATAGCAGAGGTACCACTTCTATGCATACCTACAATTAATATACCCTCACGTTTTACCATTTTCAAATATTTTCTGCATCATCTAAAAAAAGATATTTTAATTTTTTCTCTGTGCTAATCAACAGATAATTTTTTATAAAACTTTTTATAGAATGTTTTTAAATACAACATTCCTTTTAAGTTAAATATTATCTATTGATTTTTCTTTTTTTTTAAATATCTTTTAACTTGATTATCTTTTAGGTTAGTTGCAACATATTCTTTTATAACTTCATCTGTTTTTCCTATCTTGACAATTTTGCCTTTGTCTAACCACATAGTTCTTTTACAATATTTTTGGATCATATTAAGACTATGGCTTACCATTATAACGGTTTTATCTTGTATGAACTTTTCCATTATTTCAGTTGCTTTATTTACAAATCTTATGTCTCCTCCTCCAGCAAAAATCTCATCC
>CAYUUQ010000057.1:6830-8105 GCA_964447875.1 uncultured Methanosarcinales archaeon
GGATTAATATGTTTTAGGCAGTTTATTCCTAATGAAAAACTAAATCTTGCTTTCATACCAGATGAAAATTGGCTTATTTTTGTATCCAGGTAATTTAAAAGGTCTGCATCTTCAACAATTTTGTTGAATATTTTCTTAATATCCTTTTGGCCTAATCCCATAACTGAGCCTACTAAGAAAATGTTTTCCCTCATTGTTAAATCGGGTTTTATTCCTTGGTTAAAATTTGGGAGGTATTTGATATTTTTGTTTGATATTATTTCTCCACTATTTTGGGAGTATATCCCAGCAATTACTAATAGTAAAGTGGATTTTCCAGATCCATTTAGGCCAATAATACCTAATTTTTCTTTGTTTTCAATATTAAAAGTGATGTCTTTTAGTGCATAAAATTCTTTTTTAGGTTTTTTTCCTGAAAAAAAGCTTATTATGGATTGTAGGGCTGTCTGATTTTTTTTATAGTCAATCCAAAATTTTTTTGAAATATTTTCGATTTTCATTTTATACAAGATCTGCAAATTTATTTTTGTTTTTATTAAATATTAAGATACCAATTATGAATACTACTATGCTCATAAGTATCAATTTTATGATTCCACCCAGTGTGGGTAAAGTACCATAAAGAATAAAATCTCTAGTAGATGTAACAAAATAATATAACGGATTAAATTGGTTTAAATTATACAAAAGTTCACCTGGTTTTACTGTGTAAAATATTGGTGTTGCAAACCAAAGTAACCTCGCTAGTATTTTCCATATATTTGAGAGATCTGAGATATATATTCCTATTGTTGCAAGTAGAAATGCTAATCCAGTATTAAAGATTAAGTATATCATGAATATGAAAATATAAAAGAATGTTCTTACAATAGGTATGTTAAAGATTAATAGGAATATTATTAATACAAAAATTTCTATTATATGGGAGAATGTAGCTTGTAGTATGTCAGATATTACAAAAACCTCTTTTTGTATATTAGTTGTTTTGATGAATCCTCTGTTTTTTAGTATGGAAATTGCAGAAGAGGTTGTAATATTTCTAAAAAAATTGAAAACAACTAAGCCAATTATTAAATAATGTCCATAATTGTGTGATTTTCCACCTCTGATTACGCCTCTGATTAGAATAAATATGATAAATGTGGCTAGAGGTTCAAGTAAATACCATAAATAACCCAGGTAGCTACCTTCATTTTTAAGTTTAAAGTTAGCTTTAGCTAATTGGAAGCTTAACCCTAATGTTGATTTTAGTTTTTGTATCATTTTAACTTACAT
>CAYUUQ010000058.1:0-8083 GCA_964447875.1 uncultured Methanosarcinales archaeon
AAATGACATACTCCCAAAATCAATCCATCTGAAGATGGGGGTTTCTCACGCAGAACTAACAACTTAAACTTTTCCCTCTTTCAGAGGTCATTCACATTAAAAGTTTAAGAGAAGTTCTGCTTTGACGAGAAACACCCCAAGACAAGTAATCACCTTTAATTATGAGGTGATTACTATGTTAAAACACAAATATCCGCACTTTAATCCAGAAGTGCACAAAATTGAAAGTAAAATAGCAACTGTCCGAAAAGGACATCATTGCAAATTCAACATCAATTATCATATCATCTGGATACCAAAGTACAGAAAGCCTATCCTAAAAGGAAAGGTCAAAGATGTTCTAAAAGAAATTATTAACGGAATCTGCTATGATATCAGATTGAACATGTTAGCATTAGAGATAATGCCAGATCATCTTCACCTATTTGTTGGAGCAAGACCAACACATCATCCTTCAGATATAGTCAAAAGACTAAAAGGTAATACCTCAATCCAGCTAAGAAGATGTTTTATCCAGCTAAAATATCTTGGTTACAAATTTCCTTACAAGAAATTTGATAACCTCTGGGCCAGAGGTTATTACTGCGGTTCTGCAGGACATGTATCTCAAGAACAAGTTAAAAGATATATTCTTGAGCAAGAAGGAAAAGAAGTGTTTGAGTATGACATTTATGGTTGTCCAGATAAGTTAAAAGGACAACTGAAAATTGGTGATTTTACATAGTTGTAATCCACTTACCATAAATTTATTAAACTTGCAAATCTCCTAAATCAAACATGACTGATAGGATAGAATCAATAGACATTTTTAGAGGTGTAGCAGTTTTGCAAATGATATTCTGGCAAATTTTTGATTTTTTTGCTACAACAGATATTTACACACAAACACCTTATTACTTACCTTTTTTTAATATGCCCATCAATGGCATAGGTGTTGGATTATTTGCTTTTATAAGTGGAGCAAGTGTTTATATTTCGATTAAAAAACGATTGAATAAGAAAGCCAAAAATATAGAGATAATATGTCATGTAATGAAAAGATATGGGGGTTATATTTTATTGAGCTTATTTTTTACAACTTTTGTTTTTGGATTTAAAACCTTTTATACTTGGAATGAAGCTATACAAGGGATTGGACTTGCTGTTTTAGTAGCAGCATTAATAATTTTATTTTTTCGTTCAAAATGGGTATTTATCTTATTAAGTTTGATAATCATATTAATTCAACCATTTTTAAGGCATTCTTTGAGTAACAACTTTTTCAACCAATATTTTCCACTTAATCCGCTTTTTTTCAATCCAATATCCAATATGGTATCAATCTTTCTAAATTTTACTTTAAGGGGCTTCTTTTCATTATCAAACTTACTTCCAATTACTTTGTGCGGGGTATTCTTATCTTTTTTAATAATAAATTTAAAAAGACGCAGATTAAACAGAATATTATCAATTATTGGTGGGGTAATCATTTCTTTTTCTCTACTATTACATTTTTTTATAGATAGGATTGATTACTATAATAGATCCCCTTCTTATATTTTATTGTACATAGGATTATCATTTGCCTTATTTGCATTGATACAAGTATGGCTTAAGAAAATTCAAAAAAATTGGATTTCTAATTCACTTATTTTGTTAGGAAAGTCGGCAATAGTTGCTTATTTGCTACATTATATCTTAATATATAAGTCATTAGAATTACTAAAGATTGAGAGTTCATTCTCACCAACAATATCTTACATCTTTACAATATGCTCCATATTACTTATTTACTATTTATGTAATTTCTGGTTAGAGAACAAGCAGAAGTTGTTTGATAAAGCAAATTTGCTTTTATCTAGAAAATAAGCCTATTATAGAAAACTTATTATATAATGACTATCTAGGTTAAACACAGATGAAATATATAAAACAAATCATAATCTTATGTATTCTACTAATCTTCATTTATGGGTGTTATGAGAAAACAGTTTGTGGTAATGGCATAGTTGAAGATGGAGAAACTGAAGAAACATGTTGCGAAGATGTCGGTTGTTTAGGTGAACAGATTTGTTTGAATCATCGTTGTAATGATCCTGAATGTTCTGAATGCCAATACCTACAAAATCATAGTTGTGTGAATTTTGAATGTTGTGAGAACAACGACTGTAAGAATAATGAGATATGCATAGAAAACCAGTGTACGCCCTTTAATTGCGGCGAGTGCCAATACATAGTAAACCACCAATGTAAAGATTACTCATGTTGTAATGATTCCGATTGTTCTTCTGAAATGATTTGTGAAAATCACCAATGTGTTAATTACCAATGTGTTGAAGATAGTGATTGTAATTATGGAAAAGAATGCTTTAACAATAGATGTATGAATTTAATTTGTGATTGGTGTGAATATGTGGAAAACCACACATGCGTTAATTATGAATGTTGTAAAGATTCTGATTGTGATGATGGTGAGGGGGATACTTATGGTAAATGTTATAAAGGGAGGACACACAATGCCTACTGTAACTTCACAACAATCCCAGAAGGCGCATGTAATGAAATAATTTCTAATTTTAACAATCCTAATGAAAATAGGATTAATGTTGTTTTTGTGGGGATTAATTTTGGTTATGCTGAAATGTTTGCTAAGGCTTTAGAAACATATGTTAATGAGAACGAAAAAAAATATGGTCATTTATTATATTATGAACCATTTAAATCAAATAAAGACCAATTCAATTTCTGGTATGTTAACGAAATTGGGACAGTTGAGAATTACCTTGAAGGACCTTTCTTTACAGGAATAGACGCTGTTTCAGAAATAATGAAGCTATCCCAATATTGTAATGTTGAAAACAAATATACCATTGGAATAATTAATTGGAAATTTAGATCAATAGCTGACGATAATCATGTGCGTATCTCACATGATTATAGTAGTACAGGGACATCATTTGTTCATGAATTTGGTCATTATTTTGGGTCACTTGCAGACGAATATAGATTTAAGGGTTTGAATATTGATCTTGGTTTTGGAGAGATTATTCCAGAACAGCCAACGGAAGAAAATTGCGATATTGCTTCCGAGAATGTAGCATGTCCAAAATGGTGTTCTGGGAAACCTATCCCAGTTGAAGATATAGAAAATTATGAATGTTCTGGAGCAAATAGAACAAGTTGTATGGGTATGAACACACCTTGTATATGGGTTCCTTATGGTGATCCAGTTCATAATTATGATGGTTGTTTAAATAGGGTAGAATTATGTAGATCTATCTTAACCGAAGAAGAATGTATTAATTCTACAAATTCGTATTGGAGTGGGAATTTATGCATATGGTTAAATGAAACATATCCCTCTTATAATTATTTTAAATCTCAATGTATACCTTCTTATTCGGGAGACATTAATATAGGAACAGATTGTATCCATGATTCTGGTTGTTATCAGGTATGTGGTGCAAGAAATTGGTTTAAATCATTCCCGTCAAGTATGATGAGGTCAACGGGCAAGAAGTTTGGCCCAGTTAATGAGATAATCTTATGTAAGAAGATTAAGAACATTACAGGTAATGTTGGAGGTGTATGTTCTTCACATTATGGTATTGAGTGACGGCATTCATCCCACAAATAAATTTGTGGGTATTCTGCCTAAACTTTTATAATACCAACCTTCATTTATAGGATCATTAGATATAGTTGCAACTAATTTATCATCCTCATAAACACCATACCTAGTGTGTCCTTCAGGTATGTACTTTACATCCATTTCCTTATTACAAGAATCAGAAACAGCGTCAACAAGTCGCCAAGTAATTTCGCCCATACCTGCATCAGCTAATTCTGGGACAAAGTCAGAAAATTTTGGTTTTAAGCATATAAATTCACCATAATCATAAGATATACCAAGAGATCTCCCATTAAAACCAAGTCCTGATCTTAAATCAATCTTAGCATCAGATAAAAATTCTCCTAATTTAACAGTTAAATCATACATTTAATAAAAAATCAACCAGGTATTTAAAAAACTTTCTGTTGTAACTACTTATTAATAGTCAAAAAATAAACATAAACTATATAAATAAAGAAACTAAGTAATAACTATGGTAAAAAAAATAATCCATGATTATATCCAAAAAGAGGTTAAGAAAGGAAAGAGTCTTGATCAAATAAAATCCAGACTAATACGAATTGGTTATGATAAAAATGAAATAAATGATGTAATAAAAACTTTCGAAACCCATAAAACACATATGAATATTGTAAATGATAAGATAAAGCGCCATACTGTAATAATTGCATTATTCCTAATAATCTTAATCATAATTAATGTTTTATTATTTTCTTACTACAGTAATAATCCAGAGATAGTAGTTGTAGAAAAAACAGACTCGGGTTATGTAGTATTAGATATAGATCAAGAAGATATGAACAATATAAAACAAGAAATAAAGAAAAAAGAAATTATTTCTTCTTAGCTTTTAATTTTTTCTTAGGCTTACTTTCAATCTTCTCTTTTTGAATCATTATATTCTTAACTACCATTCCTACACCAGCAATTACTAAACCAATTACTAAAAAAGATATTCCATAAGAAAATGAATCATCTTTCTCTATAATTGTAAAATATAAAAAAGCAAGGAATATGAATATAGAAGATGCTGCTAAATATAGATCGCCTATCACTCTTTTTCTTAGTTTCATTTTTATGCCTCTTAAAAAATAAAAAGAAAAAAAAGAGTAGAAATAGAACTAAGGCTAATTTGGTAGAAAAAAAATTAAAAAAAACTCCAGATAAAAAAGAAGAAAAATCTGAAGTTAAAAAAGAAAACCCACAAACAAATAAAGTAGAAGTAAAGGAAGAATCTACTAAAAAAGAAATCATAAAAACAGACAAAAATAAAGAAAAAAAGAAAACTCATCCTTCTAGACTAATAACAATATTATTAGTAATAATGATCTCTACAGCATTAATACTGAGCGATTATGGCATGTTATTAATAGAACCTTCATTATACACAATATTATTATATTCTGATTTTGGACTTATAGGATTATTCATAATACTATTTATTCATGGTCACCTAACAAAACATAAAAAAAATGATTCTACTAAAAACGATATAAAAAAAGAAGATAACAAAATACCTGCCAAAAATAAAGAAGTTATCTTACCTCAATATAAACCAAAAGATAATGAAACACAACTAGATATCATGTTAAAGATAATAGAAGAAAAAGAAAGTGTGACATTAACAAGCTTTTCAAAATCATTTAATGTCGATAAGAAATTAATAGAAGAATGGGCAACAATCCTAGAAGATAATAATCTTGCAAAAATAGAATATCCTATGTTTGGAGATGTAATTATAAAAAAATGGAACTCGAAAGATACGAAATAGAAACAGGTGGCATGAAAGCTACTGTAAGTATTGATAAAGAAGAGAGAAAACCTAATCAGTATAAGCTCGTTATTTCACAAGCATCGCCAGCTACGGCAGCATTATTAAACAGTATACGTAATGAACTTATAACAAGAGTTAAAGTAACTGCTTCAGAAATATTAGATCCTAAAGTTGTAGAAAGCCTAAAAGGAAGATTCAGAAAAGAAGCTGAAGAATTAATAAAAAGTAAACTTCCAAATATTACTGAAAAAACTTTATCGTTCCTAACAGGATCATTACTTCATGAGATGCTTGGGTTTGGTAAGATGGAGTTTCTCCTAAATGATCCTCAGCTTGAAGAAGTTATAATAAATTCAGCAACAGAACCAATAAGAGTTTATCATAAAAAATATGGATGGCTATTAACAGATGTAGTAGTTGATTCAGAATCAAAGATTCAAAACTTCTCAAGCATGATAGCAAGAAGAGTTGGACGTCAGGTTTCAACCTTAAACCCGCTACTTGATGCTCACTTGGTATCAGGAGATAGGGCAAATGCGGTTCTTTATCCTATTTCAAACAAGGGTCACACCATAACTATAAGAAAGTTCGCAAGAGATCCATGGACTATAACAGACTTCATAAAAAGTAAGACATGTAGTCCAGAGATATTCTCAATGTTATGGCTGGCCATACAATATGAAATGAATGTCTTAATCTCTGGAGGAACAGGTTCGGGAAAAACATCATTCCTTAATGTTTGCCTGCCATTTATGCCACCAAATCAAAGAATACTTACTATTGAAGATACAAGGGAATTACAACTTCCAAAAAATCTATATTGGTGCCCTTTATCTACAAGACAACCGAATCCTGAAGGAAAAGGAGAAGTTACAATGCTTGATCTTCTTATAAATGTATTAAGAATGAGACCAGACAGAATAATACTTGGAGAGATAAGAAGAAAAAGAGATGCTGAAGTTCTTTTTGAAGCGATGCATACGGGCCATAGTGTCTATGCTACATTACACGCAGATTCTGTTACTGAAACAGTACAACGTCTTACAAATCCCCCAATAGAAGTTCCGCCAAATATGGTAAGTGCAGTAAACCTAAATATAGTCATGTTCAGAGAAAGAAGAAGAGGAATAAGAAGAGTATTTCAAGTTGGTGAATTTATAACAAGCGATGATGGTGAAAAAACAAAAATAACAGGAAATGTTCTTTATAGATGGAAACCAAGTAATGATACAATTACCCAACATAACAGATCAATGAGACTTTTTGAGGACTTAAGTAGACATACTGGTTTAAGTCAAAACGAGATAAATAAAGACTTAGAAGAAAAACAAAAAATACTGATGTATATGGTAAAAAATAACATCAGAAGCCTTGAAGAAGTAGGAAAAATAATGTCTCTCTATTACTTAGATAAGAATTTTGTAATAAAAACAGTAAACAAGAATGCTAAACCAGATGTTCTTCTTAAAGGGTGATATGTTTGTTTAAACTACCTTATTCTTTAGTCCCACTAAAAACATTGAAAAAGAAAGCTGAAAAATATTATTGGCTTGCAGATAAATTAAAAAAATCATTTCCAAGTCTTAAACAAGACCTAAAAGAAGCTGAACTCCCATTTACAGATAAAGAATACCTGGGATTATGTCTTGCAGCTGACATTATGTTTTTCTCATTTATTACAATATTCATGTTAGTAATATTTGGCGCTGCAGCTGCCCCAAACTTCATAATTGTAAGTTTAGTAGTGGGAATATTTTTTACATTATTTGGATTACTGCAGCAACTTTACTATCCTAAACTACTAGCAATAAAACGTATCAAAAGTATAGAAAAAAATCTCCTTCCAGCACTACAAAATCTCTATATACAGATCAACTCAGGCATTCCATTATTTGATAGTTTTGTTAACATATCAAAAGAAGATTATGGTGAGATATCAAAAGAATTCGGTAGAGCAGTAAGAAACATAAACGCAGGAAGTTCACAAGTAGAAGCATTAGAAGATCTTGCTTCGGTAAACCCATCACTACTATTCAGAAGAGGAATCTGGCAACTTATAAATGGCATGAAATCAGGTTCAGATATAGGGGGAGTTTTAGCTGAAATCCTTACTTTATTATCAGAAGAACAAGTTCTACAAATCCAAAGATATGGATCACAATTAAACCCACTGGCTATGTTCTATATGCTTGCAGTAGTGATAGGTCCATCTCTTGGTATGACATTTATGATAATATTATCCTCATTCATAGGTCTTGATGAAGTTGGAATAAAAGTCATGTTCTGGGGATTATATGGGTCAGTCTTTTTTTTCCAGATAATGTTTATGGGGATGATAAAAGCAAAAAGACCAAATCTATTGAGTGATTAACATGAGATATCAAGCAATATCAAATCTATACCCGAAAAACCTAAAAAAAGATTACATAGAGCTTGTTCGCTACTCAAATATAAAGATAAACCCAAATAGATTTATAGGTTTTGTATTATTATTTGGGTTCTTACTTGCTATATTACTTGCAATATATTCAGGAATATTATTTAAATGGAATATAATATTATCATTCTTAGGATCATTCATATTCTTACAAGGAATTGTTTATTTTGTCCTTCTTCTAAAATCCGACTCAAAAGCTAAATTTGTAGAAAATATACTCCCAGATGTATTGCAGCTTATGGCATCTAACTTAAGAGCT
>CAYUUQ010000059.1:0-7939 GCA_964447875.1 uncultured Methanosarcinales archaeon
GTGTAAAGGTTTCGCGCGTGCTGCACACCGTAGGGCTAGGGCCAGTATCTCAGTGCCCTTCTCGAGGCTACCCCTTTCAGGGCCCCTACCAATCATCGGCTTGGTGGTCCATTACACCACCAACAACCTAATTGGACGCCATCTCATCCTTAGACGTAATCTTTTAAAGAAAATTCATTCCAGAATTAATCTCATATCAAGTATTAGCCTCAGTTTCCCAAGGTTATCCTTGATCTAAGGGCAGATTATTGACGTGTTACTGAGCATTTTGCCGGTGACCGAAGTCCCCTGACTTGCATGGCTTAGTCGAACTCTAATAGCAGCAATCTCCCGCAGGATCAACGGGAATTAATCTCAATGATCCTTTGGATATAGTTTATTGACCAACTTATTAGGAATTTAACAAGGTTATTCCTCCACGTACTTGATGGTTTTATCAAGCACCATTTTGTTTTTAGAAGTTGACGGACATTTATACCGTCTTTAAAATTCGGTGGCGATAATTCATTTAGGGAAGCTGGTTCCCTTTTTAAAGATATCGGTTTTTCATATATGATTGAATATATATTTCCCCCTTTCTATGTCTTTACTTATTTTGTCGCTTAGATACTATTAGGTTGTTGCTGAATTTATACTTTATGTATATAGATTATATACTTACTCGGGTTTAGCAGGCGCTTTTTATAGTGGGTAAGACTTTATTTTGTATTTTACTGTAGAGCACTACAAGTTATTGCGGTTTAATCTAATTCTTTATTTATTGCAACAATGGTATTTGCTCCTTGCACTTTTAATTTAGAAAAATTTTTATACCCGCAGTATTATGGTATAGTTATGTGGGTAGCTAAACTTAAGATAAAACATGTTGATTGTGTTGTTGGAACAAGATGTAAGAAATTTAATGTTATTTCTACTGGAGTTCCATTTAATTCTTATTCCGACGATAAATATCAATATTTTTCTCATTTTGAGACTATAACAGGTAAGGAAGAGGATATTGAGAAATTTGTTAATGATCTTAGAGATGATCCGACTGTTGAGAATTTAGAAGTTGCTGGAAATTCTTTGTTTTTTCTCGTCAAGATTCCAAAAGAGAATATAATTCCTACAACACATTATAATCCTAAAACTTTTTTCTTAAAACCAGTTATTGTAGATACAGAAGGTTTTGAGTTATGGGAGATTGGTTCTTGGAAAAAAGAATTATTGAATGAGTTTATAATTAATCTTGAGAAAGATCATTTTTTTGTTAAGATCTTAAAGATAGAGAACACTAAACTTAATGAGGTTTATTTTCCACAAGTTATGCCTAATCTTACTAAACATCAGAAACAAGCAATAGAGTTAGCTTATCAACATGGTTATTATGATTTTCCACGTAAGATAGAATTAGCTGAGTTAAGTAAATTAGCCGGTAAATCACTTTCAACATTTAGAGAACATCTTCGTAAGGCTGAAAAGAAATTGATGCCTGATCTTGTTAGAAATGTTATGGATGAATGATTATGCCAAATCCAGTCGAGAAACCAATATTTATTTTTGGGTGCTGTAATAGCGGGACTACAATTCTTTTACATTCTTTGTTAAAACATAAATCTCTTAATGGCCCTAAGATCGATGGTCAGGATTTGGATGGGTTACCTGATTCTATGACACATTATCTTGGTAATTCAACATTTAGGATGTGGGCACATCATCTTTTTAGCCAAGGAGAAGAAGAAGTTCCAGGATCCAATTTGATTTATTATGTTACTGAAAAAGATTATAATGAAGAAGATAAAAATAAATTAATAAAAATATATAGTTCTTTTTTGAAACCAGGAATTAGACTTGCTATTAAGAGTCCTGCAGATACTTTAAGAGAGAGACTTATACAATCTTATTTTCAAGATGCTTATTTTATTGGTGTAGTAAGAAATGGTTATGCAGTTTCTGAAGGGATAGTTAGGAAAAGAGAATTTGATCCAGATAGGCCTAATCATATGGGGTTGAAGACGACAATAAGCGATGCTGCAGAACAATGGAATAATGCAAACAGAGTTCTTAACTCTTATAATGAATTGGGCTTATTGAAGAATTTGATAATTTTAAAGTATGAAGATTTGGTTTCTAATTCTAAAAAAGTGTTGAATTCTGTTTTGGATTTTTGTGAATTGGATAAAGAAGGTTTTGAAATTCCAGAATTTCAAAAAGATCTTAATGATAAACAGATAGCAAGACTTAGTACTGAGGATATAGGTGCAGTTACTAATATTGCTAAACCTATGCTGACTAAGTTTGGTTATGATCTTTTGTAGAATCATTTCTTCTTAACTTTTAACTTGTCTTTTTTTGCTTTGTCAGAAATAATTGCTGAGTTACCTGAAGGATCTTCAATAATAAATTTACATTTTTCAGATCCCCATAGAATTCTATTAACTTTTTTTAGAAGTTTATATGCAGCTTTTTTTTCGTTTTTATCATCTGAAGATTCTTTTGCTGATTCTATTTGTCGTTTAATTCTTTTTAGTATTCCTTCTACATTTGAAATATAGCCTATAGAAGCTGGTCCTGGTGTTATTTCAGTTATGTATGGAATTTTAACAGTTGCTTGAGAACTTTTTATTATTCTAACATTAAGGTCATCTTTTCCGTTGACTTCTAGTGTCCACTTGCAAGGTTCTTGAGCTTCTAAAGCTTCAACATCTGCTTTATGAAACTTACAATTTGAGCAGGTCATAGAAAAAGCAGTCATCTTTCCAAAATATGGAACTTCTATTTCCCTTTCTGTAAGAGTTAATGTTTTTTCCATGCACATAGGACACGGTTGGTTTGGTAATGATTCTTCTTCTCCCATGAAGTTAGTAAGATATTAGGATATTTATATACTTTATGTTTCTGAAATAAATAAAGAAAAAATAAGGATTTACAATCCTTTGAAAATATCTTGAGCTAGTTTTCCAATAACCGGAACTTCTTTTGTCTCTTTGTTTATTGCAGCTATAAGTCCCATTATCCAGAATACAAATAATACTATTGCAAGTATCCATCCAACAATAGGTATCCATGCAAGAACTATTCCTACAACCATTATCATCAATGCTTGCCTTATATGGAAACTTCCTAGTTGTGTCTTGCCTTGCATATTCAGAATTAATGCAATAACCCAACCAACTAATGTTATATAACTCAATATAGCTACTAACTGTGAGTTATCTGTTTTTGCCATTTTATCGCCTCCGATAAACTTTTTATTGATATATAGAATAAGAATATAAAAATGTTTTGTTATTTTATTATGCAAGGCCTAAATTGTTTAGAATTTCCTCTGAATTGAATCTTTTTAGATCTTCATATTCTTGACCTATTCCTATGTAGATAATTGGTTTTCCAGTAACATAACTTACAGAAACTGCTGCACCACCCTTCTCATCTACATCTGCTTTTGAAAGTATGATTGCATCTATTTCAATAGCTTCGTTGAATGTTTTAGCCTGTTCAACACAATCATTACCTGTTATTGATTCTCCTACAAAGACTTTTAAGTCAGGATTTGCAACTCTTATTATTTTTTTCATCTCATCTGTTAGGTTAATGTTAGAATGCATCCTTCCTGCAGTATCTATTAGAACAACGTCAATCTTTTTTGATTTTGCATGTGCTATTGCATCATAGGCAACAGCTGCAGGATCTGAGCCGTAGTCATGTTTTATTAGTTTTACACCTAAGTTATCTGCATGAATCTGCAGTTGATCAATTGCTGCTGCTCTAAATGTGTCGGCAGCTGCTAGAACTACTGTTAGGTTCTCATTTAGTAACATCTTAGCTACTTTTGCTATTGTTGTAGTCTTACCAGAGCCATTTATCCCTACAAAACAAATTGTATAGGGCTTTTTTTCTTTTATCTTTTCCATTAGATCAAATGGCTTTATTGTTAATATCTCTTTTATTGATGATTCTAATGTTTTTTCAATTATTTCTTCTATTTTTGATCTTGCTAATGGCTTATCTACTATATCTTTTTGTAGATCAGTTTTTATTTTCTCTATAACTTCAACTGCTACATTGTTTTCGAGTAAAGCCATCTCCAAATCCCAGAATAATGTTTCAAATTGGTCATTATTTATTTTTTTTGTAGTTACTTTTTCTTTTATTGATCCGAAGAATGATTTCTTCTTTGGTTCTTCAATTTCTGGTTCTTCTTTAGTTTCTTCTTTTACTTCAGGAGTAGGTTTTTCTTTTTCAATAGGGGGAATATTTTCTTCTTGCTCTTGATGTTTAACTTTTGGTTCCCCGCTCCCTTTTGTTTCTTTTGCTGCGGGAGCTTTTTCTTTAACTTTAGTTTCTTCTTTTACTTCAGGCTTCTTTTCTTCAGCCTTTGGCTTTTCTATAACTTTATGTTCTTTTTCAACTTTTTCTTCATGATGAACGAATTTATCTTTTATTGACTGGAAAAATCCTTTTTTTGGTTCAACTTTAGGTTCTTCTTTAACTTCTGGTTTAATCTCTTCAGTTGGTTTTTCTTCTTTGATTTCTTGTTTAGTCTCTTCCTTTATTTTAGGAACAGTTTCTTTTTTAATGGGGGGAACACTTTCTGGTTTTGCTATAGGTTTTTCTTTACGTTTTCTACTCTCTTTTGTTTCTTTTTTAGCAGGCTCTTTTGGTTTGGAAGGAGCTTTCTTTTCTTTTGGCTTTTTTTCAGCTTTAGGTTTTTCTACAACTTTAGGCTCTTTTTTGGGAGTTTCTTTAACCTTTTCTACAGGTTGTTCAACTACTTCTTCAGTACCTTCTTCATCAATTTTCTTAGAAAACTTAGCAATACCTTGCTTTAATTTTTCTTTTAAGAACTTAAACATTATCTTTACCTTTAATGGTTTTCAGCATATTTCTTAAGCTCTTCTTGCATAGGAACTGCTTTTTCAACTAAGTTGTTTATCTCTTCAGTCATTTTTTGTCTTATCTTAACTATCTTTTCTATTTGTTCTGCAAGAAGTTTTTTTGCATCTTCAAGATTTTTGTTGACTATGACTCCCGAACCAACATTCATTAATAGTTCTTCACTATTATCTATTGTTGCTTTTGCAAATATTCCTGAGCTTATTGGAACTAATACTTTTGTTCCTGGTTTTATATCTTTGAATGATGATAATCCATTTATTATTGATTCAACTTCTTCTCCTTGACTTTCAAATTGCTGTAGCTGTTCGTACATCTCTTTTATTTGCTTATCTATCATCTGAAATTCTGCATATTTTTGTTGTATTTCCATCTCACTCATGATGTTCACCTTTTCTTGCTTATCTTTTCATATAATCCATCGAAAAGTACTCCCATAGGCTCCCCTTCATAGATCCTTTTTATGGATTCTGCAAGTATTTGAGCTAAAGATATCACTTTAAGATTTTTGAATTGTTTTTCTTTAGGTAATTGTATAGAGTTTGTTACGATGACTTCTTTTATAGCTTTATCTTGAAGTCTTTCTACTGCAGGGCCAGAAAATATTGGATGTGTTGCAGCTAAGTATACGTCTTTTGCTCCTCTTTTTTTAAGAGCTTTTGCAGCACCTGTTATTGTTCCTGCTGTATCTATGATATCATCAACGATGATGCAGTTTTTATTTTCTATTTCACCTATGACATTCATAACTTCAGATACACCATGTTTTGGTCTTCTTTTATCTATTATTGCTATTTGAGTATCAAGTAGTTTAGCAAGTTTTCTTGCTCTTTTTGCTCCACCTACGTCAGGTGCAACTACCACAATATCCTTTAGTTTTTTGTCTAGGATATTATCTGCAATAGAAGGCATAGCTTCTAGGTTATCTACTGGAATATTGAAAAATCCTTGTATTTGATCAACATGCAGATCAAATGTAACAACTCTATTTACGCCAACTGCTTCAATTAGGTTTGCTGCTACTTTAGCTGAAATTGGTTCTCTTGGAATTGCTTTTCTGTCTTGTCTTGAATAACCATAATAAGGTATTATAGCATTTATCTCTTTTGCTGAAGCTCTTTTACATGCATCTATTATTAAAAGAAGTTCCATTAATTTATCGTTTACAGGTGGAGATGTTGGTTGTATTATGAATACTTTAGCTCCTCTGACTGATTTTTCGATGTGTACGTATGTTTCTCCGTCATTAAATTGTTTTACTATTATTGGAGTTACAGGTACGTTTAAGTATGTAGATATCTCTTTTGTAATCTCTTGATTTGCAGTTCCGCTGAGTAATACTATTCTTTCACTGATTTAAATCACCCATGTGGTGAAAAGAACAGGTTATTTAAAAACTTTTAGGTTGATTATTGAATAGAATCAGCTCATAGATAACTCTTTATCTAATTCTTTTTGTGTGTTTAACATTATCTCTATATCTCCAAAGTGTTGGTATTGTTCAAGATCAACTTTTCTTTGGTTTGTAAGGTGAAGTAATGGGATAAATGTATAGACTTTTCCCTCTCTTGTATCGTCAGGTATTAGTTGAGAGAATGTTAATCTGCCTTTTGCTCCCGAATTAAAATAAGATGTTACTTTTTTATATATATCTTTTATCATGTCGCTTATGTCTGCTCTTTTTTTAGGTATTTCTAAATTAGTGGGTGGAATTGAAGCCATAACCCTTCTTCTTTTTACGTCTAAAGCTTGTTCTAACGCACCTACAAGATCATAAATACTAACTTTTCTTTTTCTCGGCTGAGGAGTATGAGGTATTAAATTATAGTTTTCTTGTTGTCTTTGTTGTGGCAGGATATCTTCTTCAAATAATGTTTCATCTTCTTCTGTTTGAGAGAATAATCTGTCTAGGTTTTCTAAGTCTTCTCCCATCAGTCTTTTTGATTTTATTTTTAATAAGAATGCTGCTGCTAAAAGTACTTTTCCTGATAATCTAAAATCAAGTTCTTGTAGTTCTTTTATTGTTTCGATATATTTTTTTGTCAGTAAAGAGATGTTTACATTCCATGGGTTAATATCTCCTTTGTTTACAAGATCATATATGATAGACTGCCAGCTAACTTCATCATCTTCCATTACAAGATTATATATCTTTTCATGATGCTCTTGTGCAGGATTTTGATTAGGTATATTGCTTAGAATAGGCTGCTCTTCTTTAACCTCTTTATTTTCTTCCATTGTTACTATTTTAGTATAGATAGTATATAAAATTAATGGTGGATTTTTGTTATTACTAAGGAAAATCTTTATATATCTGCAGATTAAAATTCAATCATGCACTCAAAAGACTTTTTGTTTTGGTTGGAAAAAGAAAATCTTATTACTATATCTAAGAATAATCTTGCATGTTTTAGGAAGGTGTTTAAGGAATGTCTTGCTGCTAAGAAAGATGATGTTCTTATAGTGTGTGATAATGGTTACCCTGGTAAGAGATCAGCTCCACTTATGGCAGGATCTTATTATTATGCAGCTAAGAAATTAGGTCTTAAGGTTAATTTGGTTGTTCAGGCACCCAAATTGAAAGGAGAAAAGGCATCTGTTGAGGTTACAGACGCTATGAAGAGCCTTAAGAGAGGAAGCATAATAGTTTTATGTCTTTCTCATAGACTAGGTAAGGTAACTAAGCTTGGAAAGAGTTACAGAAGATTTGCAAGTTCAGAGGATCATAGATTTGTTTCTTCTCCTAGTTTAGGTAGTGTGGAAACCGAAGGATTTTTTTCTTTTCTTAATGCGATAAATATTGATTATTCTTCATTACAAAAAAAGGCTAAGGATATAAAGAATACATTGGATTGGGGTAAAGAGGTTAACATAACTACAAAAAAAGGCACTGATCTAAATCTTAATATTCGTGGAAGAACAGCTATAGCTAATGATGCTAATTATACTTCACCTGGAGCAGGAGGCAATATGCCTGCAGGAGAAGTTTATATAGCTCCAAGAAAAAAATTTGTTAATGGTAAAGTTGTAGTAGATGCTACATTAACTCATCACTGGGGAACGT
>CAYUUQ010000060.1:0-7768 GCA_964447875.1 uncultured Methanosarcinales archaeon
AGAGAGTAGATGCTGAACTTGATAATCTTATTTCTAGATTGATGAATAAGCAACGTATTAACCCTGGAGAGATTCAAAAGACTGTTAAGAGATATATAGCAAGTATTAGTTCTTTAATAAATAAATTAGAAAAAGAAAAAAGAAGGGTTTTAGTTGAAGCTGAGACTAAATTAAAAGAAATTGCAGAAATGGCTAATATGATTGATGAAATAGGTAGTCCAGCTATTTCTAAAGAACTAGTAGGATTAAAGAAAAAAGTAGAAAGGATGACTGATCAGATTTACAGAGGAGAACGAAGAGGTATGAGAGGTGGAGCACCTATTGGATATTTTATCAAAAAAGCAGCTGGAAGAAGAAGAGGGCTTAGTAATGCTTTTAGATTATTAAAAAAAGAAGGAAAGATTAATGGTAAAGAGAAAAGTATTTTTGAGAGAATTAAGATTCAGATTGGTTTACTTTCTCAGGGTGGAGAAAATAGAGAAGAAATAGAAAGAACAATTATTATACTCATACGTGATTATGAAAAAGACCTTGATATAATTCTAATTATAGTTGTTGATTTTGAGATAGAAGAAGCTGAAAGATTACATAAAGTTAGTCAATATAGAACACTTTTGGATAGGATTGGTGTAAAAGATTATAATGATAAATTAGATGAATTAAAAGAAAGAGCATTAATTTGGGTTTATCAAGATTCTCAGGAAACTAAGAGAATGGTTGAGTTAGCTAAGGGAGTTGAGGAATTAATACAAAAAGATTCTGAAATTAAGAGAGGTTCTAAGGATTGGGATTTTTCAGATATAAAGACTGTTGAATACCCAATTAATAGAGTTAAAGGTAATCTGTATATGGGGGGAACAAAAAGGAATTACACAAAAGGAGTTGTTATGTCTCATGGTATGGGTGGAAAAAGAACTAATATTGATGAATTTGCAAAAAGACTTGCAAAAACTGGTTATCTAGTTTATTGTGTTAACTTACCAGGCCATGGAGATTCTAATGAGGATTTTGGTATGATTGCATCTTGTGAGATTATGGAAAATGCAGTAAGGTATCTTAGGATGATGGGCTGTAAAAGGGTTGCGTATCTAACACATAGTATGAGTGCTTCAGCTACTGCTCTTGCATTAGTTGGATACAATAGACAAATTGAGAATGAGATTTATAGTCTATTGGAAAGATATTCTGAGTTTGAAGAAAAAGCGGAGAAGGCCTTGAAAGCATATACAAAAAAAGGAACGAGTTCACAAGGAGAAGATGTAATTGCAGGATATGTTGATGCTGATGAAGAAGAGATGTTAAAATTAAAGGCTAAAATTGAATCTAAGATTGATGCATCTATAGAAAGAGTTTATGCAGAGGGGATGAATGCTGATGTTGTGATATTGTTGTCACCTCCTAAAAGATTACAGGCAGTAGTTAGTCCTAGTCAAATAAGATGGTTTGTAAAGCATAAGGCATTTTGGAGTAAAATGTTATTATCTTATGAGATAGTTGGTAATGAAGGTATGAACAAAAATAGCCAAAAGCTTAAAGTAAGAAATAAAAAAGAATTCTTGGATACGTTACTAAATATCAAAGGACCTAAAGATTATTTTAGTATCTTGTATGAGTTTGCTGAGAAATCTGATAGAATAAAAAGATTATTAGATGAAAGAGTTGCAACAATTCCTAAATTGGTTGTTTTTGGTGGGATGGATCATATGGTAAGAAATTTCTTTGGAATTAGGAAAGAATATAGAAGACTATTTGCAAATCTTGGAAATAAAGGAACCCCTGTTCAGTTTAAGTATCACCCTATGGCGGGACATCTCTATTCTGGATTTCATGCTGTAACGCCAAAACGGTTTTTTAAAGGTATGCTTAAGCCTTATTTAGCAGAGGAAGCATTGACTTATCTTAAAGCTCATCTTTAAACAAAAGTTATTTAATTGTTCTTGAGTTAACTATTTTTATGAATCTTCCTTGCATAAAGTGTAAAGGAGCAACGCCTATGCAGAGTTGTGGTAGGACTTTTTGCCCAATAATTGCTAAAAGTAGGGCTATGTTTAAAGTTAAAGATAAGATTGTTGGAGATAATTTTTCTGGTTCAAGTCCTGCGCCATTTGTTGGACATCATTCTTACCCTAATGTTAATGTTGGAATATTAAGTCCTAATGAGGTTTCGGAAGATGCATGGATATATGATGCACCAAAGCATTGGGCAAAGCATAATTTTCAGATTCAAGAATTGGTTGATTATAGGTCCTCACTTATCAATTCCAGATTTAGGATGAATGTTTATAAGAAAGATAGATTTTTAGAAACAAGTCAAGAGGTTGGGATGGCATCTAAACCTGTTGATGTAGAATTTAATCTTAAACAAAAACCTAAGTTTAAATTAAATACTGACGCATATCATGCTCCTACTGGACCTAATGCTGAATTGAAAAAGGTTAAGATAACAGAAAACCCCAAAATAGATTATAAAGTTGATAAGGTTGTTTCAGATACTGATCTTAAAGCTAAAGAAGGGATAGAATATTTGTATGAACATGGATTTGATGAGAATTTCTTAACTAAGGTTTTATCTGTTGGAACTTTAGGTGTTAAAAGAAATAGAAAACTGGTTCCAACAAGATGGAGTATAACTGCAACTGATGATATGTTGGCAAAACATCTGTTGGCAAAAATAAAAGATTATCCTGAAGGAGATTATAAAGTTTATTTTAGTGGTTACTTAGGAAATTATTTTGTTATAATGACTTTTCCAGAAGTTTGGAGTTATGAACTATTTGAGAGTTATGCGCCTAATGCGGAATGGAATATATCAAATGAGTATAAATACAATACAGATTATGAGTCTTATGAAGGGAGGAAAACATATGCTGAAAACTGTGGTGGTGGTTATTATGCTTCTAGGTTACCTATAATTGAAAAGTTGGATTCTATGAAAAGACAAGCTTCGGTTTTATGCTTAAGATTTATTACAGGAGAGTATAGTATTCCCTTAGGTGTTTGGGTAGTTAGAGAATCTGTTAGGCGTACTATGGAAACTAAGCCTTTAGAATTTGGATCAAGAGAGTTGATGTTAGAGTATGTTAAGAATGTTGTTAAGAAGAAGTTTAGTTATGATGTAGAAAGATTATTAAAAGAGAGTATTTTACTAAAAAACATTAAGACGCAACAAAAATTATCACAATGGACATAAAAAAGAATTTATCTGGATTATTGGATGCTGTAACTATTGCTAGAAAGAAGAATGTTGACCTTAGCAAGAATTTGGATAATGAAAAAGCTGTGTATGACTATGATGAGAAGCAGAAAATATACTATGTTAATAATTTAAAGACAAAATTAAAAATCATTAAATCAGATTGTGTTCAGTTAACACAATTGATAAAAGAAGATATAAGAAATGAGCCTATTGTTAATGATATTTTAGAGATGGTTCCTGAATTGGATTCTGGAGACTTGTTATTACTAGAGAAAACTGTTAATAGGATGTTGAATTTAGTTAAGCAATTGAGTTTTCCTAAGGAAAAAATTGAAAAGAGTTTTGTTTTGAAAGCTAATGTACCAACTGATGTTATGGCAGAAGTTAAAGCTGATCTTGTTGAACTGAATAAATGTTTTAATGCAACATGTTATAGAAGTGCAATAATACTTTGCGGTAGATTATTAGAAACTGCATTACATAGAAAGTATTATGAGGTTACTGGAAATGATCTATTAGAGAAGAGTCCTGGAATTGGACTTGGAAATATTATTGCCAAATTAAAGGATAGAGATATATTAATTGATCCAGGACTTACAAATCAAATACATTTGATTAATCAAGTTAGAATATTTTCTGTTCATAAGAAAAAAGAAGCGTTTAATCCTTCTATGCAGCAGACGCAAGCTATGATATTGTATACTTTGGATATCCTGGAAAAATTGTTTAAGTAGTTTTTGAAAATAAATCTTTTATTTCTTCAACAGACTTTGAATTATTTATTTTTACACGCATCTTTGATCCACCAACTACACCTTTAGTCATCCATTGGACATGCGCTTTTATTCTTGCAAAATCTATATTGTATTTTTTTGCATATCTTAAGTAACGTTTGAAAACTACTGATTTTTTTATTGGTTTTTTTATTTTCCCCGTTTTAAGATAGTGTTTTATCTCATTGAATATAGTTGGGTTACCAATTGCGCCTCTTGCGACCATAATTGAATCACAGCCAGTATAGTCAAACATATTTTTAGCTGAGATTGGGTCTAAGATATCTCCGTTACCTGCTACAGGAATAGAGATTGCATCTTTTACTTTTTTTATTATATCATGATCAACAGGTGTTTGGTAGTTTACTGTTCTTGGTCTACCATGGATTGTTAATGCAACTATCCCTGTTTTTTCTGCCATTTTTGCAATTTTTACTGCATTAATTGTTTCTTTATTTGGACCTGCTCTAATTTTTATTGTTACAGGTAATTTAGTTGAAGGTACCATTGCTTCTAGGATTGATTTTATCCTTTTTGGAAACTTTAGTAAGTAAGATGCTGCTACTCTCTTTACAACATTTGAATGAGGGCAGCCTAAATTTAGGTCAATTGTTTTTACTTTTTTTTCTACAATTTCTATTGATTTTACAAGCCTATCTGGGTCATTACCTATAAACTGAGCTCCAACATTATCCTCTTTATCAAGAAAGTCTGCAAGCCGCATATTACCTCGTGTTATTGATTCTGAATCTATCATCTGGCTATAGACTATATCTGCACCATAATCTGTACAAAGCTTTCTAAATGCTATATCTGTTACTGCAGCTAATGGTGCTAACATTATATTGTTTTTGAAGTTCATAATTGATAAGATATGGTATTTATTTTTAAAACTTAGTAAATTATTTAAATAAAAAATGATAAATAAAGGATATGGATATTGTAGAAGTATTAAAATGGGTATTTATTGTGTTAGTTGCTGGTTTTATTGGTTATTTTGGTAAGTATATGGCTAAAGTGATCATAGTGAGATTTCAAAAAAAAGAAAAAATGCTTTCTGAGAAAGAGACTAAATTAAAGAAGAAAGAACTAAAATTAGAAAAGAAAAGGAAGAAATTAGAGAAGAAAGGTAAGATTTAAAAATATACATAAAACATCATTCTTATTATGGATTCAAAAGAGTTAAAGAGAAAATATTTGGAATTTTTTAAGGAAAAACAGCATGCTATAATTAGTTCTGCTTCTTTAATACCTGAACATGATCCTACAGTACTATTTACAACTGCTGGAATGCACCCTTTGGTTCCTTTTTTGATGGGTCAACCGCACCCACAAGGTAAAAGATTGGTTGATGTACAGAAATGTATTAGAACAGTTGATATTGATAATGTTGGTGATCCTTCCCATCTGACTTTCTTTGAAATGTTAGGGAATTGGAGTTTAGGCGATTATTTTAAGAAAGAAGCAATCGAGTGGAGTTATGAATTTTTAACTAAGGAACTTGGTTTTGATGCTTCTAAGTTATCAGTTACTGTATTTGCTGGAGATAGTGATGCTCCTAAGGATGAGGAATCTGCAACAATTTGGGCTAAGTTAGGAATTCCAGATGAAAGGATATATTTTTTACCTAAAGAAGATAATTGGTGGGGACCTGCTGGTACTACAGGACCGTGTGGACCATGTACTGAGATGTTTATTGATACTGAAATTGATGCTTGCTCAGATGAATGTAAACCAGGATGTGGTTGCGGAAAGTATTTTGAGATATGGAATGATGTTTTTTTAGAATATAATAAGGTTGCAGAAGGCAAGTTTGATAAGCTGAAACAACAGAATGTTGATACTGGAATGGGTGTTGAGAGAACAATTGCGATGCTTGAAGGTAAGAAAAATGTTTATGGCATTGAGACATTTGTTCCTATAATAGAAAAGATAAAAGAAATAGCTGGTCTTGATGAGTTAGATGATAAACAAGTACAGTCAGTTAGAATAATTACTGATCATGCTAGAGCTTCTACATTTATTTTGGGAGATAATTTAGGAATTGTTCCTTCAAACTTAGATCAAGGTTATATTTTACGTAGATTTATCAGAAGAAGTATTAGACATGGAAAATTACTTGGTATTGAGAAAGAATTTTTAACTCAAATAGTGAGAATGGTAATAGACATGTATAAAGATGAATATTCTGAACTTGAGAAGAATAAAGAGTTTATTTTAAATGAGATAAAGAAAGAAGATACTAGATTTAGAGAAGTTATTGAGAAAGGATTATATAAGTTTGATAAGGTTATTGTTGATGGTAAGATTTCTGGTAAGGATGCGTTCTTGTTATTTCAGTCATATGGTTTTCCAATAGAGATTACTCAAGAATTAGCTAATGAAAAAGGTATTTCTGTTGATGTTGATGGGTTTAATGATGAATTTAAGAAACATCAAGAATTATCACGTAAGGGGGCTGAGAAGAAATTTAAAGGTGGTTTAGCAGACTCTGGTGAAGCAACAACTAAACTACATACTGCAACACATTTATTGAATCAAGGATTAAGAGAAGTTTTAGGAAAACAAGATATATTCCAAAAGGGTTCTAACATAACTCCAGATAGACTTAGATTTGATTTTAATTTTGATAGAAAAGTAACAAGAGAAGAATTAGATAAAGTTGAAGAATGGGTAAATACAAGAATTAAAGAAGAATTACCTGTTGTTTGTTCTGAAATGAGTGTTGAAGAAGCTAAAGAAACTGGAGCTCAGGGAGTATTTGAGAGTAAGTATGGAGAAAAGGTCTTTGTTTATTCTGTTGGTGATAAGAGTAAGGAGATATGTGGTGGGCCGCATGTTAAGAATACTAAAGAATTAGGCCATTTTAGGATAAAAAAAGAAGAATCTAGTTCTGCTGGTGTCAGAAGAATAAAGGCTGTTTTGGAGTAATGTTTAGTTAAAAGTTTATTCTAAATATAAAATATTTACTTTAATTACCAAGTGGTAGTTAAATTAGAGAAATATTTTTAAATTGAATCAAATTATTAACTGTTATGGCGATTGATTTAAGAAGAAAGGTTGGGAGAGATTATAAACCTTATGAAGCATTAGATGAGTCTCATAAGTATGGGGGTAATATAGCAGATATGCTATCTGCTAAACATATTGAACCAAATAAGAGTTCTAGATATTGTTCTCTTTGTGAAAGGTTAGATGATCCTAAAGGAACAGATTTTGGTTTTTTAATATATACTGATGAACCTGAAGTACCTAAACAACTAGAAGATATTGGGCATTATACTGAACTATATATGCTAGATATAAGAGCTAAAAAAGACCATGAATCTATTTATAATTTTGTTATCGAGTTATTAACAAAAGAAACTCCTGTTTTTGCTTTTAGTGCTGTAGCTACAAATACTGCTTTTTTAAAATATATAAAAAAGATTTATCACACTCAACATATTGGCAAGAGAAATAAATTTTATATAGTTGATTCTAGAAAAAGAAAAGATAGTGATCTGGATTTTGATGATGGAGGTGGAGCTTGGACATCTTCAGATGTAGATTTAGTTAGAGCTGAAGCTGAAGATTCAACTGAAGGAGTGATTGAGATAAGATGGGAAGGTGGAAAAAAGGATGTTGTAAGAGAAGGGAGTAATACTGTAACATCAAATGTAAAGGAACATCCTAAGATTTTGAGAACACTTAAACAAATAGGGAGTTTAAGGATTGAAGAGGATGCTGAGATTTTTAAATAATATATTATAAATTGAGTAATCCACCATTACTAAACTGTTTCAAATTGAGACATTTC
>CAYUUQ010000061.1:0-7691 GCA_964447875.1 uncultured Methanosarcinales archaeon
ATGCAGTTCTGGCCGAGAAAAAGGGCCAAAAGAACATATGCTAGAGTTAGATCTTTTCCCCTTAATAACGAATCTAAACCGCAAGCATTCTTAGGTTATAAAGTTGGCATGACACATGTCTTAATTGTTGACAACAGAGCAAAGTCTGACACAAAAGGAGAGACAATCTCTTGCCCTGTAACAATCATTGAGTGCCCACCATTAAAATCTCATTCTATTCGTTTCTATAAAAAATCAATAACTGGTTTAAAACTTATATCTGAAGTTCCTTATGAAAAATCAGATAAAGAACTAAAAAGAAAAACAAGTTTACCAAAAGCAGTAAAAAAGAAGATAGAAGATATCAAAGAATACGACGAAATAAGAGTTACATTTTACACTCAACCAAAATTAACAGGTATTGGAAAAAAGAAACCTGAACTACTAGAGATACCTATTCCAGGTAAAGATGCCTTAACATGGGCAAAAGAAAATCTTGGAAAAGAAGTATCAATAAAAGACATTTTCAAAGAAGGACAACAATTAGATATTCGTGCAATAACAAAAGGAAAAGGATATCAGGGTCCTGTTAAGAGATTTGGTGTTGCTTTAAGAAGACATAAATCAGAAAAAGGAATAAGAAGAGTAGGTCCAAGATCTGGTGGATGGACTTCTCAAGATCATATGATGCACCGTGTTGCTCAAGCTGGTCAGACAGGATACCATCAAAGAACAGAATTGAATAAATTAATATTAAAGATCGGCGAGAAAGACGAAATAAAACCAAAAGGTGGATTACATAAATATGGTGTAATAAAAAATCAATATATTCTAGTCAAAGGTTCTGTTGCAGGACCTAAAAAAAGAACAGTTGTACTTACAAATGCTTCAAGACCAGATAAATTAATCCCAAATGAAGCACCATCAATAAAATATACTAACATATAAAATGAAAATAATAGACTTAAAAGGAAAAGAAACTGGAAAAAAAGATCTTCCTAAACAATTCAAAGAAGATATAAGACCAGATCTTATAAAAAGAGCTTTTCTAGCTATTCAATCTCATAAAAGACAAGCCTATGGATCAGCTCCTGAAGCAGGAAAAAGAGCTTCAGCTAAATTATCTAGAAGAAGGCACAAATACAAAGGAGCATACGGTCATGGTATATCAAGAGTTCCTAGAAAAATATTAAACAGATCAGGAACAAGATTCTCATGGGTTGGTGCAGTTGCGCCACATATGGTTGGAGGTAGACGTGCTCATCCACCAAAAGCAGATAAGATTATAGAACAAAAGATAAACAAAAAAGAAAGAAGAAAAGCAATCAGGTCAGCAATATCTGCTACAGTTGATAAAGACATTGTAACTAAAAGAGGACATGAAGTTCCTAAAGAATATCCATTCATAGTCGATAAAAGTATAGAATCATTAAAAAAAGCTAGCGAAGTGAAAAAAGCCTTAAAAGATATTGGTTTAGAAAAAGAATTAGTTAGGTCTGAGAAAAAAACAATAAGAGCAGGAAAAGGTAAATCTAGAGGAAGAAAATACAAAAAAAGAAAAGGACCATTAATTATAGTATCAAAATCATGCGATATCCAAAAAGCTGCAAAAAACATTCCTGGTGTTGACATAGTAGAAGTTAAAAATGTTAACGTAGAGCTTTTAGCTCCAGGAGCAGTACCTGGAAGATTAACATTATGGAGCGACGAAGCTCTAGATGTAATAGAAAAAGATAAACTATTCGTATAAAATGGAATTAACAAACGTAATCAAACATCCACTATCAACTGAAAAAAGTATCAGATTGATGGAATCAGAAAACAAGCTTATCTTTGTAGTAGATAAAAAATCAAAAAAAGAAGAAATAAAAAAAGCAGTAGAAGAAATCTTTAAAACAAAGGTAACAAAAGTTAATACTTATATAACATCAAAAGGAGAAAAAAGAGCTTATATCAAATTTTCAGACGAAACACCTGCAATTGATATAGCAACACAACTAGGACTGATGTGATAATAAAATGGGAAAAAACTTAATACAACAAGCAAGAGGAAAAGGAACACCGAGATATAGAGTACCTAGCTTCAAGTATAAAGGAAAAGTCAGCCTACCTAAACAATCAAAATCAGCAATAAACGGAAAAATAACAGATCTTATTCACTGTCGTGGGCACTCAGCACCACTGGCTAAAATAAATTATGAAGACGGACAAGAAATATTAATCTTAGCACCAGAAGGAGTAAGAGTTGGTGAAGAAGTTGCTGCTGGCGGGATAGATGCAAAAAAAGGAAATATACTTGCATTAAAAGATATACCGTCAGGAACAACAATTTATAATATTGAATCACAACCAGGAGATGGAGGAAAATTTGTAAGAGCATCTGGTGGTTTTGCTAAGGTTGATTCAAAACTAAAAAACACTGTTACTATAGTATTACCTTCAAACAAGAAAAAATCATTCAATGAAAACTGCAGAGCATGTGTAGGGATAATTGCTGGTGCAGGAAAACTTGAAAAACCTTTCCTTAAAGCAGGAAGAAAATATTATGCTAAAAAAGTTAGAAACAAATTATGGCCAAGTATATCTGGAACAAGCCAAAACGCTGTTGACCATCCATTTGGTGGTTCAAGCTCAGGTATAAAAGGAAGGCCAACACAAGCATCAAGAAATGCTCCACCTGGAAGAAAAGTAGGTAAGATAGCACCAAGAAGAACAGGTAGGAAAAAAAGGTAAAATAAAAAATGGTAAAAAAGATCTTTAAATACAGAGGAAAAACAATAGAAGAGTTAAAGGAATTAAGCTTAAAAGAATTCATGGAATTAATTCCATCACGTCAAAGAAGAAGCCTAAAAAGAGGATATACAGATGCTCAAAAAAGCTTCTTAAAAAGAATCAAAGCAGGAGACAATAACATAAAAACACACTGCAGAAATATGGTTATATTACCAGAAATGATAGGAAAAACAATTCTTGTTTTCCAAGGAAAAACATATCAGGCAATAAATATAGAAGAAGATATGATTGGCCATGTACTTGGAGAATTCGCTCCAACTAGAAAAAATGTTTCACACTCGGCACCAGGTATAGGAGCTACAAAATCAAGTTCAAGTTTATCAGTTAAATAAATTTTATAGTGTAAAAAGATAAAATGGTAGAAGTAAAATACAACAAAGAACATATGGCAAAATCCACAGGCAGATCCATGTCTGTATCTACAAAATATGCTATTGAAATCTGTGATCAGATAAGAAACAAGAAGATTTCAAAAGCTAAAAAGATCTTACAGGATGTCATAGAACTTAAAAAAGCTATACCATTAAGAAAATTCAACAAAGACACACCTCATCAAAAAGGTGTCGGTCCAGGAAGATATCCACAAAAAGCATGTGGTGAAATATTATCTTTAGTTGAATCTGCTGAAGCAAACGCACAATTTAAAGGATTAAACACATCAAACTTAGTTATTATCACAGCTATTGCAAACAAAGCAGCTAAACAATGGCACTATGGTAGAAAAAGAAGAAGAAAGATGAAAAGAACTCATATTGAAATCATAGTCGCAGAAGGTAAAGACGAAAAGAAAAAAGAAGCTAAAAAACCTGCTGCAAAAAAAGAAGCTCCTGCTAAAGAATCTAAGCCAAAAGCAGAAGTTAAAAATGACGATAAAAAACCTGAAAAAAAGGAATCAAAACCAAAACTTTCGAGTGAAAACGAGAAAGGATTAGAGAAGACAAAGGCTTCTCAAAAAGAAGCTAAACCTTCAAAAGAGGATAAAAAATGATTGAAAGAAAGTTTGTTAAGCAGAAATTAAGAGAATTCCAGATCGAAGAGTTCATATCTGATAACCTAAAAGGTGCAGGTCACTCAAAGACAAGAATACAAAGAACACCATTAGGAGAAAAGGTAATAGTTCATGCTTCACGTCCTGGACTTGTTGTAGGAAGAAAAGGACAAAACATCAAAGAACTTACAAAAGTACTTAAGAAAAAATTCAAATCAGAAAATCCGCAAATAGAAATAAGTGAAGTAGAAGATGTAAACCTTGATGCAAACATAGTTGCTGAAAGGATCGCTAACTCACTTGAAAGATTCGGAGCATCAAAATTTAAAGGAATCGGACATAAAGTTATGTCAGATGTTATGGGTGCTGGTGCTTTAGGTATAGAAATAGTTATAAGTGGTAAAATCCCATCATCAAGAGCAAAAGCATGGAGATTTTATCAAGGATACTTAAAAAAATGTGGAGATATCTCAATCGAAGGTGTTAATAAAGCATATTCAAAAGCCAAATTAAAGGTTGGAATTGTAGGTATAAAAGTTAAAATCATGCCACCGACTGTCAAACTTCCAGATAAGATCAGATTATTAGACGAAATAGAAGAAACTGTTGAAGAAGTAAAAGAATCTTCAAGTGAAAACAAAAAAGATTCAGATAAAACAGAATCTGAAAAAAAAGCTAAAAAAGAAACAAAGAAATCAAAAGAAGAATCAAATCAAGAAGTAAAAGAAACTGAGGAAAAGAAAGATGAAGATAAAGGAGATAAGAGCTCTAAATAAAAACGACTTTGACGGAAAAATCGTCGAGTTGAAAAAAGAACTTATTAAATTGAATGCTCAGGTTTCAACAGGAACTGCACCAAAAAGTCCGGGTAGAATAAGAGAAATCAAAAGAACAATCGCTAAAATACTAACAGTAAAAAAAGAAAACGAGGAAAAGAAAAAGGATGACTGAAATATGCCCAATGTGCGGTCTTGTAAAAGAACTTTGTGTTTGTGAGACAATAGCAAAAGAAAGTCAAAAGATAACAATAAAAGTAGACAAGAAAAAATTCAACAAGCCATATACAATTATAGAAGGAATTGACGGAAAAGAAATTGATGTTAAAGACCTTTCAAAAAAGCTGAAAAGCAAATTGGCTTGCGGAGGAACATTCAAAGAAGGTAGAATCGAACTGCAAGGAGAACACAGACAAAAAGTCAAAGAAACTTTGCTTGAAAGTGGATTTTCACCTGACGCGATTGTAATCAAATAAAACAAATGGAAATAAAAATGAAAAAAGAAAACAAAATTACATGTGATGATAAAAACTGTCCAGTTCATGGCAGCTTAAGCTGTAGGGGAAAAATACTTACAGGAACAATTCTTTCAGCAAAGATGCATAGAACAGCAATCGTTGGTTTTGAAAGACGTGTTCACTTACCTAAATTCGAAAGATATGAAAAAAGAAATACAAAAATAAAAGTTCATAATCCAGAATGTATAAATGCAAAAGAAGGAGACATAGTCAAGATTCACGAATGTAGACCATTAAGTAAGACAAAACATTTTGTTATAATCGATAAAACAGGAAAAGAACGTGGTTTTATAGAAAAAATGGAAGCAAAAGAAGAATCAAAATTCAAAAAAACTGAAAAAGAAGAAAAAAATATATTAAAAGAAAAAGAAGCTAAATCAAAAGAAGAAGAAAAATGAAATCAGTTAAATCAAAATTAACAAGAGCATTGCCTATAGGGTCACAATTAGCAGTATGTGACAATTCAGGAGCTAAAGTAATCGAAATAATGGGAGTAAAAAACCATAAAACAGTGAAGGGTAGAAGAAGTTCTGCTTCTGTATCTGACCTAATTTTAGCTACTGTAAAAAGAGGTAAGCCAGAGATGAGAAAACAGGTTGTATTTGCTGTTATCGTCAGACAAAAAAAAGAGTATAAAAGAGCTAACGGCTTAAGAGTAAAATTTGAAGATAATGCTGCTGTTGTACTTAAAGATGATAAAGGAAATCCAAAAGGAACAATATTCAAAGGTGCAATTGCAAAAGAAGTAACAGAAAGATGGCCAGCTATAGCAAAAGTTGCGAGGATAGTAGTATAAAATGAAATTTTCAACATCATTCAAATCAAGTAAAAAACCAAGAAAGCAAAGAGTATATAGAAAAAAAGCTCCTTTGCACATAAAACAAAAATTTGCTTCATGTCATCTAAGTAAAGACCTGAAGAAAAAACATAATTTAAGATCAATGATATTAAAAAAAGGAGATAAAATCAAAGTTGTTCGTGGTCAACATAAAGGAAAAACAGGAGCTGTTGACAAAGTCTTCCTAAGAGATGAAAAAGCAATCATAGGGGGAATTGAAATATCAAAAAAAGATGGATCAAAAACACCATACAAAATAACAATCTCAAACATGATCATAACTGAATTAAATCTTGATGATAAAAAACGACAAAAAGTATTAGACAGAAAGAAGGAGAATAAAAATGGTTAAAAATCACTTAAAAAGACTAAGTTCACCAAAAAAATGGAGAATAAAGAGAAAGGGTATTAAGTTTATAATTAGACCTAGCCCAGGACCTCATAACCTAGAAACAGGTTTACCTTTAGCTGTAGTATTAAGAGACATGCTAAACTATGCTGGAACATTAAAAGAAGTAAAAAATATACTAAACAATAAAACATTATTAGTTAACGGCATAAGAAGAAAAGAACCTTCTTTTAGCGTTGGACTATTTGATATCATTGAAATAAAAGAATCTAAAGAATATCTAAGGATTGTATTCGACAAAAAAGGAAAAATATCTGTTATGAAAACCGAAAAAACAGATGCACAAATAAGACCAAGCAAGATAAAAAATAAGACAAAGGTCAAAGGTAAAACTCAACTTAACTTTTTCAATGGAGATAACCTAATTATAGAAAAAGATGATTACAAAACTGGAGATACGCTAATATTAACAGTTCCTAAAAATGAGATAAAGAAAAAGCTGGAATTCAAGAAATCTGCTTTGATATATCTTACAGGCGGAAAACACGTTGGTACTACAGGAACAATAGAAGAAATAAAAGGAAATAAAATAATATACAAAGTAGGTAGTGACCTTCACGAAACAGCAAAAAAATATGCTTTCGTAATTGGTGAGAACAAACCTTTGGTAAAGATTGAATAAAATGAACACAATGAAAGAAATAAAGATAGAGAAAGTTACCTTAAATATTGGAGCAGGTAAAGAACAGTCTAAACTAGAGAAGGGAATGATATTACTTAAAAATATATCGGGTATCCAACCAGTTAAAACTTTTACTAACAAAAGAATTCCTACATGGGGTATTCGTCCGGGTTTACCAATAGGATGTAAACTTACATTAAGAAAAGAAAAAGCTAAAGAAGTCTTGATAAGATTGTTAGAAGCTAAAAATAATAATCTAAAAGAATCACAATTTGATAAAGAAGGTAACATATCTTTTGGAATCCAAGAATATATTGATATACCTGGAGTAAAATATGATCCTAAGATTGGTGTTATGGGTTTAGAAGTTTGCGTAACATTAGGTAGGCCTGGTTTCAGAATAAAAAGAAGGAACATAAAGAAAAAGAAAATTCCTTCAAAACATAGAATAACAAAAGAAGAAGCTATGGAATTTATAAAAAAAGATATGAACATTAAAATTGGTGAAGAATAATGACATACAGCTCACATAAAAAAGTATTCAAACAATTGAAAGCAAAACCTGAAAAGTTAAAGAAGTTTGTAAAGCACAACTCTCCTAAAGAAAGAAAATCAGGAAGATCTACAAAAAAATGTGTAAGATGTGGCAGAATACGTGGACATATTGCAAAATATGGACTTCATGTATGTAGACAATGCTTTAGAGAAATAGCACAAAAAATAGGTTTCAAAAAATATAGTTGAGGTTAAAAAATGTTAAACGATCCA
>CAYUUQ010000062.1:0-7667 GCA_964447875.1 uncultured Methanosarcinales archaeon
CAGTGCTTTAGAGATTAATTCTTAGAAATTTATTACTTTTAGCCATTTTACCAACACCACTGGACACTGGACATTCATGTGCGTGAGATATTTAAATGGATTATTCTTAATTTTTAAAATCAAACTAATTTCAAATCACAAATGATAATTGATTGATTTAACATGAGATTTGATTTAACAAAAATAAAATTAAGTAATAATGACATTAAAAGAGGCCTAACTCTTCCAGAATGTCCTTCTAAAGAACTAGCTGAGTTTGTTGGTATAATGGCTGGAGATGGCCATGTAAGTTTTAAAGGAGATAGGCATTTTATAAATATATCTGGTGATTCTAGATATGACCTACAATATTTACGAGATTATGTTAAACCATTAGCTAAAAAACTTTTTGGATTAAATTTCAAAGTTAGATTACACAATGGTGAAAACTCAGTGTCTATTCAATTTGAGTCAAAAGGTGTTGTTGGTTTTTTAAGAAAAATTGGATATTACAAACATCATAGCAGAAATATAAAAATTCCAAAGTGGATAGGTGATAATTATTCATTAAACTTCATAAAAGGTCTCGCAGATACTGATTTCTCTTTAATGCTTTATCGAAATAGAAAAAAATATCCTCACTATCCAGTATTATCCCTAACCTTAGCGGATAAAAATCTTATTTTATATGTCTCAGATATATTAAATAAAATCGGATTTAATGTCAATATAATACTTAATGATAAGAAGTTTGATAGAAGATTCAATAAAACATGGTTGCAACATAGGATAAGGTTGAGTGGTCGAAAAAATCTCACGTTATGGATGAATCTGATTAGGTTTAGAAACAAACGACATTTAGATAAATATGAAGAATATCTAATTAGTGGAAAAATCAAAAGAAAGATTGGAAGACCATCAAAAAGAATATAAAAAAGATGGGATCTGGGAGATTTGAACACCCGACCTCTACGTCTTCAGCGTAGCGCTCTCCCAGGCTGAGCTAAGATCCCATTTAACAACTAAGAATTAGATATTACTTTAAAAACCTTATGGTAAAAAAATAAAAAATTATCCGATATATTCTTCGTCAGCTATCGGTTCTTCAGAAACTTCTTCACCAACCTGGCTCATCTCTTCCATCTGCTTTGTTTCTTCTTTAAATTCTTCAGGTGAAGCATTAGTATAAACTTTCTCTTCTTCGGCAGCTTTCTCCTCTTGAACACCAGCATTTCCTGTTATTTCAAGATTACCAAATTTTCCAGTTGTTAGCTGCATCTCTCCTTGGTATTCATTAACATACCCATTAGTAACATGAACAGTATCTCCTTCTTTAACTTGATCTATCTGTTCATTCCATAAGCTTAACTTGATCTCACCTGTAGCGTCGGTTGCCTTAGCATTACAGACTCTTCCTTTTTTGCCGAACTTCTCAAATTCTCTTATATCTCCTTTTTCAGAAATAACTACTACTACATCTACTTTTCCCATTCTTGGTTGTAAATCTTTTATTGCCATATAATCAAGAAATTAATAATTATTAATAAACCTTTCTACTCTAAGCTTTTGAACTCAACTTCTCCACTAATCAATTTCCTTAATACTTCCTTCAAATCAGAAATCTTGATCCTAACCTGCTTAGTTGAATCTCTATCTCTTACAGTAACTTCTTTATCTTCTAAACTCTCAAAATCGAACGTTATACAATAAGGAATACCTTGTTCATCTGCTCTTGCATATCTTCTACCAACTGATCCACTTCTATCAAACTGTGAAACAAAATCTTTTTTGATATCATTAAATAATTCCTTAGCTTCTTTCTCAAGTTTATTCACTAATGGAAAAACACCTACTTTGATTGGAGCCAAACAAGAACTTAATTTCAATGCAACATTTCCCCTTTTCTTGTCATCATAGTAAGCATCAAACAAGAAAGCCAAAAATGCTCTATCTATTCCCTGAGATGGTTCAGAAGCACAGTAACCAACTACCTTTTTTTTACTTTCTTCATCAAAATATTCCATACTCTTTTTGCTAAACTTCATATGCTGATCCAAATCAAATGTTCCTCTGTCAGCATTACCATGAATCTCTTTCCATCCAAAAGGAAATTTATACTCGATATCAAAACAAGCATTCGCATAATGTGCTAATTCATCTTTTAGGTGCTCTCTTAAACGAAGATTCTCTGACTTTATGCCCATATCAATAAAAAACTTATAATAACTTCCTAGAAAGTAAGCATGCCACGGGCTACAAATCTTCTTAGAAACAAGATCAATTATCTTCATCTTCAGATGATCTTCATCCTTTTCTTGATTCTTAGAAGTCCAGATCTGAATATCCATATCCTTAACCTCATCTAAAAAAGGACATTCATTTACTTTATCAGGATGTACAAAATATTCTATTTCAAATTGCTCAAACTCTCTACATCTGAACAAAAAATCTCTTGGAGATATCTCATTTCTAAATGCTTTTCCTATCTGAGCTATTCCAAAAGGCAATTTTTGTCTTGAAATATCCAATACTTGTTTATAATCAGTAAATATGACCTGGGCTGTTTCTGGCCTTAGATAAGAAACATTTCCTGATGTTGGACCTACTTCTGTCGTAAACATTAAATTAAATTGTCCTTGACTTTCTAATTGCTCACCGCATTTAGGGCAAGGCAGTCCTTTATCATCATCTCCTTTAGTCATAATCTTGCATTTATCACATTTGTAAACATAATCTGAAAAAGAATCAACATGACCAGATGCTTTCCATACAGTAGGATGAGTAATTATGCTTCCATCTATTCCTACAACATCTTCTCTTTCTTGAACAAACCTTTTCCAAAAAGCCTGTTTGATATTATTCTTAAGTTCAACCCCCAATGGGCCATAGTCAAAGAATCCACTAAATCCACCATAGATATCACTATTAGGGAAAACAAGTCCTTTCTTCTTGCAAAATGTTGCCATTTCTTCTATAGTTAATGTCATTTTAAGTTTGGTTATCATAAAATGATATAAAAATCTACCTATTTCTTAAGCCAAGCAATTTCATCCTTGTCTAGGTCTAAATATTCAGAAATACTTTTAGCCATCTCTTTGTTTTTCTTAAATATTAATTTAAAATATTCCATATCCTTAACAACATCTCTAACTGATGAATGTGTTTTTTCAGCAATCTTAGCAGCAATTGCTTTTTTCTTAAGACTTTTTTGCTTAGCCCACCACAATTTTAATATTCTTCCTGTAGGCTTATATTTAACAAATTTCTTATATTTTTCATCTTTACTAACTGCAACTCCTGCAGTAAGTAATGCATTAACATAAATTAAAAATCTCCAATGCTGCCATCTTCTTATTCTTCTTTTAAACACATCAGCTTTACTTAATTTATCATATGCCATAGCAATATCTTCGGGTTTATCATATTCATTAGGCAAATTTTCATCTATCCATAGAAATTGTTGATCGATATCTTCCTTTACACTATCAAATGCTGTTATAGCAATTTTAGGGTCAGTACTCTTAAAAACCTTAAGTAGAGCATTAGGCATAGACTCTTCTCGACTACGATCCTCTAATTCTTGCAAACTTTCTTTTGTAATCTCTTTGATACCAGTACTTAACATCTCCAAGTCATTCAAAGCAGCTCGAAAGTCCCCTCCTGATCTTCTAGCAAGCCCTTTTAATACACTTTCTTCATATTTTATATTATCTTTTTTACAAACATCAATTAATACTTTGACCATATCATTAGCATCCAAAGGCACAAACTCAACTAAAGTACATTTCTTCTTTAAACTATTAAACTTATAATCCCATGGATTTTGAATTGTAAATATTATGGGAAACGCACTTTCTCCAATTAACTTAGTTAATGTTGCAAGTCCACCTCTATCTTTATTTCCTGATAGTCCATCTATTTCATCAATAAGTATTATCTTACTGCTTCCAAATAAGCTGTATTGCTTAGCAGCTGATCCAACTTTTTCCATAATCTGATCCTTATTTCTAGAGTCAGATGCATTAACTTCAATTAATTCATATCCTAACTCTTTGGAAATAGCATATACAGAACTTGTTTTTCCAACTCCACTAGGGCCATACAATAAAAGTGCTTTTTTCTTTTGTTTTTTGTAATTAGAAACAAACTCTCTTAATTCTTTTACTGAATTATCCTGCCCAATTATCTCTTTCAATGCATTTGGAGAATATTTCTTGGTGAACGGAATCATAAGGGCAGTTAAGCTAACTATATTTATTAACTTTATGGCAAAGATTTATAAACCATCTTAGAACATTAATTGATCATGTCATTAACTGCAGAACAAAAATTCAAAGTAAAGAAATTTTTAAAAGATTTAGCTAGCCATAAGGGCAGACATACTGAATTAGTATCAGTATATATTCCTGCAGGATACGAATTAACTAAGATTATTCAGCACTTAGATCAAGAAAAAGGTACTGCTACCAATATAAAATCAACTTCTACTAGAAAAAATGTTATAGATGCATTAGAAAAGATGACTCAACACTTAAGATTATTCAAAAAAACTCCAGAACATGGTTTAGCTGCATTTTCAGGTAACATTGCTTCTCAAGAAGGAAAACAAGATTTTCAGGTATGGAGTATTGAACCACCAGTACCAGTTAACACACGTATTTATAGATGCGATAAAGAATTTGTTTTAGATATTCTAGAAGATATGCTTGAAACCAAAGAAGTTTATGGTTTAATCGTATTAGATAGAAGAGATGCAAATATAGCATTACTAAAGGGAAAATCAATTGTTCCTTTAACAAAAACCCACTCAGAAGTTCCTGGAAAATTCAAAGCAGGAGGTCAGTCAGCTGCACGTTTTGCAAGAAATAGAGAGATAGCAGCAAAACACCATTATAAAAAAGTTGCAGACTATGCAAAAGAAAATTTCTTAGATAATGAAAACCTAAAAGGGATAATTGTAGGTGGACCTGGTCAGACAAAATATGAGTTTGTTGAAGGTGGATATATAACTGACCAGATAAAACAAAAAATAATCGGTATAAAAGACCTAAGTTATACTGGAGAGTTTGGATTGCAAGAATTAGTAGATAAAAGTCAAGATGTTCTTGCAAATGAAGAGATTGCATCAGAAAAAGCAATCATGGGAAAATTCTTTAATTTATTATCAACTAAACCAGGTATGGTAAGTTATGGCGAAGCAGAGGTTATGAATAATGTTAAACTCGGATCAGTAGATGTTTTACTATTATCTGAAGAATTAGATGATAAGAAGATAGAAGAGTTTGAGAAAGAAGCAGAAAGTCTTGGTTCAACAGTTCAAATAATCTCAACAGAAACTAGAGAAGGTGTTCAGTTAAGGGACATTGGTAAAGTTGCTGCTATTCTAAGATATGAAGTACAATAATTCTGAATAACACATAAATTTATTAACAAATTAAAACCACTTTATTCTCATGCTAACTCAAGCAATAAACAACCTATATGATAATTTTCCTTATGAATATTCCTTAAAGTATTCAGGTAAGTTTAAACCTTACAGGGCAAACATAAAACTAAGAAATAATCATCTACAACTAAACCTTTCAAAAACATGGAAACCAATAAGTAAAGATATACAAATAGGATTAATACAGGAATTATTACTAAAACTTCTAAAAAATAAACTAAAACCTAAAACGAAAAAAACAATAAATATGGATATGTACAATATATTCCTAAAAAAATTACACCTAGGAATTCCAAAAACAAAATCTGATCCACTACTTTACAATTCTTTTAGTAAAGTAAATGAAGAATACTTCTATGGCTTAATAGAAACTCCAAACTTGGTTTGGATAGATTCAATAAACAAACTAGGTTCTTATGAATATGGAACTGACACCATCTCAATATCAAAAATACTAAAAGAAGACCCTGAAGCACTAAATTATGTTATGTATCATGAGATGCTACATAAAAAACATAAATTCCACAACAAGAATGGAAGAAGCTTCCATCACACTAAAGACTTCAGAAATGATGAAAAAGCATTCAAAAACTCAATGTTAATAGAAAAAAGACTAGGCCACATAGTAAGAAAGAACAAAAGAAGGAAATTCTTTGATTTTTTTTAACCAAAAACTTTATATATGCTCTAAAATTCCAGAAAATAGGGGATTTTACCTTATTATTCAAAAATAAACCAAAAAGGTGATTATTATGGCTGAAAAATATCTTCCATTGGCTGCAATGGAAAAACTGATAAAGAAAAGCGGCGGTGCTAGGGTAGCAGACAAAGCTAAAGCTGCCTTAAAGGATGTACTGGAATTAAGAGCTGAAAAGATATCAGAAAGAGCAGTTAAGCTTGCTATGCATGCAGGAAGAAAGACAGTCAAAGCAGAAGATATTAAACTAGCTGCTAAAGAACAGTAAAGCTTAAAAGATAAAGCAAAAACACAAGGTGATAAGATGGCAACAAAACCAGTTGGAATAGGAACATTACAAAGAGGAAATTATGTAGTTATTGATGATGCTGCTTGTAAAGTAACAGGAACACAAACATCACGTCCAGGTAAGCATGGTCACGCAAAAGTAAGATTAGAAGCTGTTGGATTACTCGATGGCAAAAAAAGAGTTATTGTTGCTCCAGGTCACGATCATATTCCTACACCAATAGTAGAAAAAAAGAATGCTCAAGTATTATCTATTTCAGGAAAAACAGCTAATGTAATGGATTCAGAAACATATGAAACATTTGATTTAGCTATCCCAGACGAACTTGATGGTCAGGTAACAGAAGGGTGTAATGTTGTTTACTGGATCATACTTGAAGACAAAGTTATGAAACAAATTAAAGGTTAATAAAATGGCAAAATTCGCAGAAGCAGAAGCAAGAATATTTCACAATGCATTTGTATGCAAGAACTGTAAGAAAAAGGTTAAAGCACCAAATCTTAAAGTTCTAGCTGGCAAAATAACATGTCCAAAATGTGGAAGCAAAGCTTTTAGAACAATAAGAAAGAAATAAACTTTCTCTTTTTATTTAAAAGATTCTCAAAAGATTTTTTTATCTTTTTATAGTATAAACAAACATTTAAAAACATTAGGTATAAATCTAGTATAAAATGAATTTCGCATTGTTTTTTCAGAATTATAAGTTTGTATTGCTGTTCTATGCAGTAATGATCTTGATAGTTTTCTTAAACAGAAAAAAATTCCAATTCCAGGGTAAAATAATAGCATTATATCGAACTAAAGTTGGTCTTGGCCTTATGGATCGTATGGCAGAGAAATATCGTAATCTTATCCAACTCTTAGGTTTTTGTTCAGTAGGTATAGCTTACATAGGTCTTGTCTATGTTTCATTTTTACTAATAAAATTAGTTATTGATTTAGTATTTGAAAAACCAGGTGCCATGGGAGCATCTCCAGTCTTACCAGGTTTACCAATAGCAGGAACAGGATTAGTTTTTCCTTTGGTCATCGGTTGGATATCTCTATTTATCATAATTGTGGTCCATGAGTTCTCTCATGGTGTTGTAGCAAGATCATTTAAACTTCCAGTACTTCATTCAGGAATAGTCTTTTTCGGACCAATACTTGGAGCATTTGTAGAACCAGACGAAAAGAAACTAGTAAAACGTCCAGATATAGAACAATACTCTATATTCTCAGCAGGACCAGTATCAAATATCGTTTTGACATTAATA
>CAYUUQ010000063.1:0-4656 GCA_964447875.1 uncultured Methanosarcinales archaeon
ACTTCTATCTAAACAATTTATTTCATCATCAGTCAATATATCAACACAACTTGTTAAAGCCCACTCACAACCAAGATTACATGGGTCTCTTTCACAATAATTCTTATTAGGATACTTACTACATTCTTTATAGCAGTCAACACAATCTTCATACTTTCCATTGTTTAATTTAGAAACTTTTCCTTTAGATATACACTCTCTTTCTTTTTCAGAAAAGAGAGGGCAATAACCTAAATACCATCCCCTATTAGAAACTTCTTCCTTAACACAATCTTCAACATCTACCTTTTCATCTCTTTCTTTAGTAGCACATGTTTCATTTATCTCTTTTGCACCTTCAATAACATCTTCATATAAACTCAACCTATAATCAACTTTATTTAATGTATCTGGCTTTATAATATACTTACTACATCCATTAGTTGTACATGAACTTTCAAAGACTATTGGAACAGCAGCTATGCCTTTAACGCTTAATCTTTTAGCTTTACCGCTCCATCTTCCATTATTAATATTAACCTTATACTCACCATTATTGATTGTAGCAACACCATCAGTAATAGTCCATACTACTCCATCAACTTGATTATCACTTTGTAGATCTTCTAATTTAATTTGCTTCAACGGAAAAAAATCATAACTAGCACCAACATATTTTACTTCTTCTTCTTCAAAAACAAAATCATAACTATCTAAAACAAACTCACTAGCTTCTTCAGGTGTAAGATCAACAAGAGTATACTTCTTACCATCATCTGTCTCCCATTCAATCTCTGTCCTTTCAGCACCTATCGGATTCGGTCTATTATCATAATTTTTCTCTCCAGGAACATACTTAGTAACTTTAGTTATTGTAACACTTTCTCCTTCATTTCCATATTCTATTTTAACACCAGAAGCTCCAACAGATTCTGGCAACTCTTTTTCGAGAGCATCAGCAAGATCATCATCTATAACAGGAATCCATGAACCAGGTCCAATAAACTTTAGACTGGAAAATAATTTCATATTTCCAATTTTACCTAAATTAGCTAATGTTCTAGATTGAGTATAAGCTTTTTTCTTCTTCACATCAATATAATTATTCAAATTTTCTTTAGTTAAACCATCAACACTTACTCTAACTGTACTCATCTCAGGAAAACAAGATTCCTTAAGATATGCCCATAAAATCCAACCATCATAGTTTCCACATACAGGTTCTTCAACATATCCTCCTTTCTTACCTGAATCATACAATGCTTGATATATAGAATATTTAGTAGCTAAATTAATATACAATGAAGCCTTTTCTCCGATATAATAATCATCTAATAACTCAAACTGCTTCTCTCCTATCTCAAAATCAAATTCAGCATGCTTCTTATTAAATTCAAAATAAGCATAAGTGAGTAAACCTATAACTGCTACAACCAGTAAAATACTAAAAAATTGTCCTTTTTTATTTTTAAAAGGTAAACTCATTTGCATTCATTACTCACCTGATTACATCCATTTGAACAAGACTGACAATTCTTCCATTTAAATCCATCACAACTGCATAATCTATTATCTTTCGTACATCTTTCATTCCTAAGATTATAACATCTTTCTCCTTCAACTACAACATTTTCTCCACTACATACACCATTTAAAGGATCACATCCATTGCTACAAGGCAGACACTCTGTCCATCTTAAACTAAATCCTACTCTATCACACTTACATAATCTATTTTCACTACTACATGCCTTACCTAATGCATTCCAGCACAAGCTGCCTTCTTCAACAACAGCAATATAAACACTCAACTTAACATCTAAAACAACATCATCTTGATTAAAACTAACAGGAATACTTATTCTCTTATTTTCAATAGAATCTCTGCTAATTATTTTTTTACTTTTAGAGATAAAGTCTAATGTTCCAAGTTTCTTTCCATCAACACTAAGTTCCCAATCATTCTTTCCACCATAAAAAAAATTTACTATATCATCAGTTGCATCAAACAACTCGCTCTCACCACTATCATCTATATACCATTTAGCTATCAATTCTGCAACATTCCCTGAACTAACATTACTCTTAAGATAATTAAGCATAAAATATCCTTTTTCCTGATTAACTGAAACAACACCAGCACCCTCTCTAACTTTCTCACTCTCTAAAGTAAATATTATCAAAGATAGAATTATTGCTATTATCAAAACTATATAAGCTATCCAATCCAACAATGTTGGTGCTTGTCCCCACTGTCCTTTTTTATCCATATTAACCACTTGGAGTAACTATACTATACTCTATCTTACCTGGATACTCATTTTCTCCATCTCTAACTATAATATATCTTTGTCCATTAAAATTAAGATATTTTTCATCAAAAGTAAAAGGCAACCACTTATCATATGATACTTTATTGTAATATGTCTCGATCTCTTTACCATTGCTTTTATTCACAAAAGTAAATTTGGCAGATATAAATTCTCTACTTTCACCATAATTCATACATTCTTTCAATATTTTACTTTCTTCACCTTCTTTATCTTTAAACTTCTCATAATCAATCATATTAGGGTAACTCCTTGAACCATCAAAATAAGAAAAACACTCTTGAGAACTAATTGATCTTTCTAAAAAAACCTCTGTTCTGATGTTCTCAGTTCCAACATCTCCAAGAACTAAAGTATATATGACTAAACAAACAAATGTTATTATCATAGCTAATAGTATTATCTTTATTATAAGCATACTAACATAATACGAAAATTGTCCTTTTTTATCTATTTTAACTCCTCCTCTTTTTTATTAAAAATAAAATGATAATCAATATTAAGACTAATATTCCACTTATCAATAAAGCCTTATTATCAACAAACCTATTTTTAACATCTTTCTCGCGATAATCATAAATTACTTCTTCTTTAACAATCTCTTCTTCACAATCCTCAGAACAATCAAGTACCGATTCTCCAGCTTTACATATCCCATCACCACAATAGTTAGAATAATTGCTGATATCAATATTTGAAACAAGATTTCCATCAGAATCATATATATTTATCTCTTTTCCAATAAAAGAATACGGAACATTAATTACCTCAAATGCGTTGTCTTTTATCATAAAATCATGTATTGAACAATCTTCTCCATCAATACAATCATGGTCACCAGATACAGAAAATTCTGTCATAAAATCAAACCAATAATCATACTCTACCTCATTATGGATATTTTTAAGTTCTAAGTAATATCCCTTTTCAATAATATTTATCTTATCTGGAATATACCCTGAATCAACAGAAATCGAGTCGACAAACAAATGATCATACTCGTATATCAATTCAAGTTTATATGTTTGTATCATGTTATTAGCAACAACAATAGGTAAAAAAATTATAAATGTCAATATCAGAAATTTTCTCATCATGAATATCCTCCCATAAAATCAGATATATGTGCTTCATTTATCTTACCATATTCTTTTTTGTCATCATGTCCACATGATTCGCCACCCATAACAGTACATTTAGTTCCCCTGACATTATCACCAACATAAGAACAGCCAGTATAGAACTTAAAATCAACATCCTTCTCTAATCCTAATGTATTTACCCAATAATTCTCTGCTTCTGATTTACTATTAAAACAATTAGGTGCACCAGGCTTATCCCCAACACTTTCTTCAATATATTCATCCACAAGAGAATAAAAAGAATGCCCTGTTTCATGTAGTATCAAACGAGCTTTATCTTTTTTTGATTTACTTTTAGTAAAAGAATTATAAGCCACAGTCCCAAAATTTGCACAAGATCTAAAATTCTCTCTACTAAGTACAACAACTCTATCAGTAGGGCACACAGAAGCAACTTTCCATATCTCACTATATTTACAATTGCACATAGGCCAAGACACATCTCCTTTACACATACCTCCTGCTTGCTCATTAACCAAATATATATTGAACTTGTCTTTTTGATCTTTCATAAACTTATAACCAAATATCCCTTCATCTACAGAAAGTTTAACATCTTCTTCAAATTTCTTCATGTCTGTGTATCCATCCCCAACAAACACAACATCTAATTTTCCTCTATCTCCTGTACCGTAAAAAAGCTTGCATTTTTCTTGCTTTTCCCTTATTTCTTTACACTTAGTTAAAAGATGATTTAAGTTATGGTGAAGATTATTATTAAAATTCTCATTTGCTAAATATATCGGAACATATGTCTCTACTTTATCACATGCTCCATATGCATATTTAATTTCTATGTAATTATAAAGCCCCCTCCCTGAAATAGGATAAAAATTATCTTTATATTTTTCATAAGCTTCAAAATATAAGGCTGTTGCATCTTCTGCTTTTCCAATCATCTTCATAGAATTCCCAACTATCAATAATGATATGCCTCCGTATTTATTATCTTCACAATCACGATATATCTGGGAAAAATCATTTATTCTACTGGAATAATCAATTCTTGATTTATGCTGTCTTATTTTCAGATTATAGCGTTCTTCACATATCTCTTCTTTAGATTTTTCTTTCTCTTCTTCAATCTCTTCTCCATCACTATCCTCATCTATTCCATCATCATCAATTTGCTCATCTTCATCAATATCATTCTCTTTATTCTCATTTTCATCATCAGTACTACTATCTTCTCCATCACTAACTCC
>CAYUUQ010000063.1:4756-7651 GCA_964447875.1 uncultured Methanosarcinales archaeon
TCTCTTTATTCTCATTTTCATCATCAGTACTACTATCTTCTCCATCACTAACTCCTCCCTCATCATCAGTAATACTATCCTCATCACTATCTTTCTCTATATCATCTATAATATCACTATCTATTATAATATCCGTCTCAATAGGTTCCTTAAAGTATTTCTCAATACCAGCCATTATAGGACCAGATAAACCTTTCTTATACATATCATAACTTTTAATAGAATTTATATTTCCAATCTCTAAGAGAACACCAATTTTATCTTTAGGTAATAATGAGTTATCATAATCATCTGGGTATATCGGAACAACAGAAAAACCATCAATACCAGAATCACGTATTTTTGCAAACTCATTAAGTATAAAACAACCCAACTTCTCACTTTTTTTCTTTATATTCCAGTTAGATTCAATAGAGTAATAAGCCCTTATGATACTTGTATCACTATCATATCTTCCAACATGCAGACCAACTATTGCAGAAGGACCACTATTAACCTTTTCTTCTATCTTTTCATCATCCAACCTAAATCCTTTATTATCAGGATTTCTTGTATTATCCAACCTAAATCCTTTAGGTGCTATGATCATATTGTCCACTATCTCTCCAACAATATTTCCTTCCCAATAATAATTCCCATCATAATAACCTTCTCCATCATTATGGCCTGGGTCAAATAAAACAAATTTATTATCTTGACTAGTATCTATATTAGGACAATCCAATAAAAGAACATTCTCAACAACATCTTCATCCTTATCAATCTTTAGACCCTCTTTTTCTTTATAGATCTTTATTTTAGAAGATAAACCTAACCAGTCAACAATTATTTGATCATGGCCAGCTTTAGCAAACTGATACCATTGAGCATCTTTATTCTCTTCATTTCTTTCTCTGACCATAGTATGAACAATACTTTGTTCACCGCTCTTCTTCATATTTATCTTTTCAGCAAAACTTATATCAAAATTATGTCCATCATAATAATACGGAACATAAACATTAGATGGAGAAGCATATATACTATCTATAAGTATTCCAACATCTTTAGCTATATATCTTTTTTCAAATGTAACATCATCACTCCAATATTTTATAAATACAAATATTACTGTAACTGCCATAAGAACCATGAGTAATTCAGCTATTGTAAGTATAAGATCCGGAGCCTCTTGCTGCCCTCTTTTTCCCCTAAATAACATATCATTACCTAAACCTTACTTATATTTAAATATTAGGGTATATTAATCTAAACTCAGTAATAAAAAAATATATAAACTAAAACAATAATAAATACAAAATATGGTACTTGAATACATATATCCATTAAAACTTATAGAGCGTAATCCTTTCTATTCATTTATACTTGGTCTTTGTTATGCAATCATAGGAATAGGTATAGCAGTTATACTTTTTCCAGAAGATCCAGCTATAGTCTCAGTTGCATTCATAGCAATAATGTTCTATCCAACAATAAATTCTTTGATGAAACAAGAAGAAGAACTAGAATCTGAAAAAGAAGAATTAAATATATTTCTTTTCTTTAAAGATCATCAAAGCATCTTTAAAGTGTATGCTTTTTCATTTTTAGGGGTTTTATTAGCATTTTCATTATTCTCTATCTCTCTTCCATCACTAGCAACAAATCATATTTTTACCAATCAATTAGATATCCTTAATGGCACAACTGGCCATGCAATAAAAAATATTTTTAACTCAAATCTTTTTCAAAATCTTTTTTCAAACAATTTCTCAGTCTTAATCTTATGCTTCATCTCAGCATTCATCTTTGGTGACGGCGCAATCTTCCTCTTGATATGGAACGCTTCAGTTTGGGGTACAATATTTGGAACATTAGCTAAGAACGCAGCAGCAAAAGGATCAGCAGCTTCTTGGTCAGTTTGCCAAACTCCAATGAACTGTTTCTTGTTCATAATGCTTATTGTATTTGCACATATGATAATAGAAGCATTTTCTTATATGTGCGCTGCAACAGCAGGTGGAACAATATCTAAAGCCATAATAAAAGAAAAACTATTTTCATTGAGATTCAAGAATTTTCTGATAAATACTATCTTACTTTTAGTTTTCTCTTTACTTGTTTTATTAATAGGGGCATCAGTAGAAACAGCAGTATTACAAGGTTCTGATACTTATAGGCTAATAATAAGACAGAGTTTTCTTTAGATAGTTATTATGAATATAAAACCTTGACAAAGACTCCCGAGAGAATCCTTGTCAAGGAAAAAGAGGTGATTATGATCATCTTAAAACCCCAGGTAAATGCCCATCGAATTTAAATGCAAAGCATTTATGGCCTCTTTGAGCATTTAAGAGGGGAAAAGAGGTGTTTAGCTGATTATAAATGTTATATAATCGTTTTAAGACAAATATTATACCATATTTGTCATTTCTTATGTTACTATCATATAGTAGAACTACTATATAAACCTTTCGTTTTTGTAACTATTCTAAAGTAGTACCTAATATCCTAATAACCTTTATATACCCCTAGGATTTCTGATTATCTATGCCACATAAAGCAAGAGAAAAATTCAAAACAATGCACAATGTCTTTGATAATTTCACAAATAGAGCTATATTTAAACTTATATCAGAAGGCCATTTCGATGGTTTAGAAAGTTCAATTGCACTCGGTAAAGAAGCAAATATATTCTCCGTAAAAAAAGGAAACAAGCGTTTAATGTTAAAAATATATAGGTTGGAGCAATGCGACTTCAATAAAATGTATGATTACATAAAAGATGACCCAAGATATCTGGGATTAAAGGGAAAAAAACGTAAAATTATCTTTGCATGGGTTCAAAGAGAGTATCGTAATTTACTAAAAGCAAGAGAAGCAGGCGTAAATGTTCCAACTCCAATTCTTTTCAAA
>CAYUUQ010000064.1:0-7160 GCA_964447875.1 uncultured Methanosarcinales archaeon
ACCTTCATATGCTAAATGATCATGTATATCAACTAAAAGATGCTTATTATCATCAACAACTAAAATTTTACTTTTAGTATTATCACCTTCAACAGTATCTTCTATTCCTTTCGTATCCATTTCTTTTACATGACTACCCATTTTATAATTATTACTCTAGAGTAGTATATAAATCTTTCGTTAATAAAATTTATTACAAGAAACTCAATTCTTCCATGTATTTATCTCATTCATTATTGTTTCAATAATCTTACTATCATCAATCTTTCTATCTAACTTTCCATTCTTGTATAATAATGCATGATCTTTTCCGCCAATAACCCCTAAGTCCGCTTCAGTTGCTTCACCAGGACCATTAACTGCACAACCCATTATAGCAACAGTCATTGGTTTTTTTATGTTTTGGGTCTTTTCTTCTATGTCTGTTGCTATCTTTGAAACATCAAAACCTTTTCTTGCGCAAGTTGGACAAGCTACAACTTCAACTCCAAATTTTCTTAATCTTAATGATTTTAAGATCTCTTTTCCAACCCTTATTTCTTCAACAGGATTTGCTGATAATGAAACCCTTAGGGTATCACCTATCCCATTTCTTAATAGATAACCAATGCCGACTGCAGATTTAATCCCGCCAGTAAAACCTGTTCCTGCTTCAGTTACCCCTAAATGTAATGGATAATCATTAAGTTTCGCAAATTCTTCATAAGCTTCTATTGTTCTTGGAACATCAGATGCTTTTAATGCAATAATAGTATTGTAGAAATCCAATTCTTCTAATATCTTAACATGCTTATTTGCAGACTCAACCAATGCTTTTGCTGTTAAACCATATTTTGCCTCGATATCTTTATCTAATGATCCAAGATTAACTCCAATCCTTATTGGAATAGATCTATCTTTACAAGCTTGAACTACTTGTTTTATTCGTTCTTCACTACCAATGTTTCCTGGATTAATCCTTAGTTTATCTACATATTTAGCCGAGTCTAATGCTAATTTATAATCAAAATGAATATCTGCAACTAATGGAATAGAAATATTATCTTTTATCTCTTTTAAATTATTAGCTGACTCATGATCAGGTACTGAAACCCTTATTATTTCACAACCTGCTTCTTCAAGCTTATGGATTTGTTCTAATGTTGCAGATAGGTTGCTTGTTAATGTATTAGTCATAGATTGTATGCTAATAGGATTATCTCCACCAATCTTTACATTTCCAACATTAACAACTTTAGTTTTTCTTCTCATTAAATCATCTCCATTGCTACTTTGACTATATTATTTTTTGTAAGACCATATTTTTCTCTTAATTTAGGTATGGTTCCTTGTTCAATAAACTTATCTGGCAGTCCCATGTTTTTAATATTTGCTTTAATTTTATATTTATTTAATAGTTCATTGACTGCTGAACCGAAACCGCCCTGTAATGAATTTTCTTCTATTGTAATAATATTTTTTATTTTTTTAGCCATACTCAAAATTAACTTTTCATCTAATGGTTTTATGAATCTAGAGTTAATTACTGTTACATTTATTTTTTGTTTTTTTAATTCGATTGTAGCTTGTACTGCTTTATCAACCATTGCACCTACAGCTAGTATAAGAATATCTTTTCCATTTGTAAGCTGTTCACCTTTACCAATATTTATTTTCTTGTCATTTGTTAGTTTAACACCCAATCCACATCCTCTAGGATATCTTATTGCAACTGGACCATTATGTTGTAGTGCAGTTTTAAGCATATGTCGAAGTTCATCTTCATCTTTAGGTGCCATGACAGTTAAATTAGGTATATGCCTTAAGTAAGATATGTCAAAATTACCATGGTGTGTTGGACCATCATTCCCAACAATACCTGCACGATCTATTGCAAAGATAACTGGAAGATTTTGCAAGCATACATCATGAACTATCTGATCATATGCTCTCTGTAAGAAAGTAGAATATATAGCTACAACAGGTCTAAGACCTTGAGTAGCTAATCCAGCTGCAAAAGTAACAGCATGCTGTTCTGCTATACCAACATCAAAAAATCTATCCGGAAATTCCTGTTGAAATTCATCTAAACCAGTTCCATTAGCCATAGCTGCAGTTATAGCAACTATACGTTGATCTTTTTTTGCTGATTTTATAAGCATGTCTGAAAAAGCTTCAGTGTAACTTATATTATTTACACATTTTATCTTTTCTCCACTTGAGATATCAAATTGAGTTATACCATGAAATTTTGTCTTGTTGTTTTCTGCTGGTCGATAGCCTTCTCCTTTTCTTGTTACTATATGTAGTAATTTTGGACCTTTTATCTTTTTTATATTTCTTAGAGCAGTAATAAGATCTTTTAAGTTATGGCCATCAACAGGACCAAAATAATTAAAGCCAAGTTCTTTGAACAATAATCCTGGAGTTGTAGTAAATGCCCTTATAGTTTCTTCAAGACGTTCAGCTATACTCGGAGCTTTTTTACCTATCATAGGAAGCTGTTTTAGAAATCCTTTTGCAGTTTCTTTTCTTTCTATATACTTCGGGTCTGTAACCATCTTTCTTAAGTAAGAAGACAAAGCACCAACATTTGGAGAAATTGACATCCTATTATCATTTAGTATTACAATCATATCTGTCTTAAGGTGACCTGCCTGGTTTAATGCTTCAAAAGACATACCCCCTGTTAAAGCACCATCACCTATTACAGCTATTACATTGTTTTTCTCTCTTTTTAGATCTCTTGCTTTAGCTATTCCTAATGCAGCTGAAATTGAAGTTGAAGAATGGCCTGTATTAAATGAATCATATATCGATTCTTCTCTCTTTGGAAAGCCAGATATTCCATTATATTGCCTTAATGTATGAAAGTCTCTTGCTCTCCCAGTAAGAAGCTTATGAGCATAGCATTGATGGCCCACATCCCAGATTATTTTATCCTCAGGTAGGTTAAAAACATAGTTTAGTGCTAAAGTTAATTCAACAACACCTAAACTAGATGCCAGATGGCCTCCTGTTTTAGAAACAGTGTTTATTATTCGTTCTCTTAGTTCATCTTTTAGTTGATTTATTTGGACTTTAGTTAAGAGCTTTAGGTCTCTCGGACTAGTAATCATATCTAAAATTTTAACCATAAGTTACCCCCTATTCCATTAGTATTCAAAGACGATTTATAAATATTGTTGAAATATCAATAATAACTAATATAGAAAGAATATCTTGTTTTAATGATCATTATTACTCCTCTCTTTTTTCTCTAGCTCTTTAAGATCATTGTTTATCTCTTCTTTTTTCTTGTAGTGATTATAGAGGTCAACTAAATTATTATATATAAATTCTAAGCGATTCTTTCTTATTTTCTCAATAAAAGTTGGATTGTTTGATATTGTCTCTATCTTTTTTCTAAAATCAGCTTCAAGTTTTCTCAATTGTTCATTGACAACATGCTTTTCTTCTAATTGAGAAGTATAGCTCTCATAAACCTCAACAATCTCATTATAAACAATTATTAAGCTTTCGCTGGATTTAACAACAGACATTAGATGGCTATCAATAACAACCTCACTCACACTGATAAAAAATCTGGAAACTATTCTTTCTATTAACCTATCATTAATCTTTTTCTTTGATAACGCCTTATCTAACGATCTAATGACTTTTAAGATATCATTAAACTGAGGATAGTCTTTAGCAAGGTTATGTAATATCTCCTCAGAACTTAATTCTGATATTAGCTTTCTAGTTTTATCTTCTGTTGTCAACTTTCTTAAGCTAATCTTACGTTTATTTGCTTCATCAGAAAGCAACTTGTAGACATCTGTAAGCGGATCTATTAGTTCTTCTGGAATCTTTTTTCTTTTGATATTATCATAAATCTTTTTTCCAGTCTTAAGCTCAAGTTTAGATAATATATCTGCTTCCATATTAATCAGGTTTTCTTTTTCTTTTCTATCAGATTCAAAAAGAGTATTATCTTTTTTACGCTTTTGATAATTATAATACATAAATTTAGACCTGAGATATGGTAATGATACAAGGATAAGTATCGCAGCACCGATAGTAGACCAAATAGCAAAGAACATAAGATATCTCTTACCGCTAAGAAGGTATACATAAAATGAGATTATAAATAATATCACAGAAACAAATAATGAAAAGAAGTAAAGTTTAGACTTTATCTTCCTATATTGTTTCATCTTTCTTCTATATTCTGCAAATTCTTTTTTTGTAATCTTTTTTATATATAATTGATCTCCTGTTATAGTTAATGAAATCAAGATAGATATTATCAATAAAAATAACCACGGATATTTTCTAACAATGGGGCCAAGTTTCTCCATATCTACAGGTATTGTTGCATATTTCTTGATCTCTTCTGAGACACAAGGTCCACCAGTGTCAACTCCTTCTTCACAGGAACCATGGTGACAGTTTTTTATACCATCATAGCAGCTTGGCTCTTGTGGACAAGGTTCACAAGGACCACCACAGTCAACTCCTTCTTCACAAAGATCATGGTGACAGTTTTGTATCCGATCAAAGCAAGTACCTTCATAAATACATTCTTCAACTTCTGTTGGCTTTTTTACATGGGTTCCACACTTATTTACATCTATACATTTTCTTCTTTGATACCCCATTACCTCACATTCAGACCACTCAGTACATTCCCATCTCTCATGGCATACAGAGATTATGTTCCTAATCACTTCATTATCTTCTTGGCCAGTATCTCCTGCTTCTTGTAAAGGTGATGTAGCACAAATTCCGCAATCAGATGGGCATGATGAACAGTCCTCTGTTATTCCACATGAGCCATCACCACAATATGGCCCACGAACAATCCTAAATGATATTATCTCATAATCTACAAATATGCCATCAGTTACTGATATATTTATGGTATAGTTTCCAACCTGAGCTATTGTAGGTGTAAAGCTTATCAAACCTGTTGTAGGATTGATTACAAACAACGTTGTATTTGTTGAATAAGTTAATGTATCATTATCAGCATCTGTAGCACTAATATTTAGACTAAAAAGCTCTCCTTCGATAGCTATTTTGTGACCGATAGGATCTAATACTGGCGGATTTTCTATATTTATTACAGTTATATTTAATATCCCAGAGGTATTTAATAAACCATCACTACAGGTTATATTAATGCTATGATTACCAACATGGTTATTAGTTGGTGTCCAATAAATAATCCCATTAGTTATGTTTATTACAAAGAAAGAAGAATTGTCATAATAAGAGAGATTATCCCAGTAATTAAGGTCAGTACAGTTTACATCATATGAAAATAATGAGCTTTCATTTATATATTGCCAATTTAAGCTATGATTAAATGTTGGAGCAAAATTTTGTGCAGATAGATTAAGTTCCTTGAAACTTCCTGACTGCCATGTCTTATTACCAAACATAACTGCCCTTTGGCCGTCTATGTAAAAAATAAGGTTATCATTTAGTTGAGCACCCTCATCAATTATCGTTTTAGGATCATCTGCATTACATGATAATGATCCATAATAACCCTCATTAGTAACTATAAAATAACCGCATAAGACTCCTTCTGAATCATAAGCTGTTACATTAGATCCAATAGTTGCATTTGTCCAGTTGATTGTAGCTGTCCCATAAAATTCAGCAGACAATTCTGGAAATGGAAGAGCCAAAACTATACATGGAACTAGTAAAAACATAAACAACATTAATATCATATGTTTCTTTCTCATTTTTTACCAATTAAGTAATAAATAATGTATCGTTATTAGACATATTGATCCAGTAACCATAATAAGGTATCATCTTATCAAACGTACCATTGGCTTCTGTTACATTATAGTAATAATATTGATCATTTGTGGAATTATAAAACCATATAACTGTATAACTTCCAGAAATGGTGCTTAAAGCATCAGTTATATCTTTTAAGCTAGAAGATGGATAACCCATAAGATTCCAACCTTCAGTTAAAGTTAAAGTATTTGGAGAAGTTAATGTTCCATTCAATCTATATGTACTTTCGTTCTTCATATATATCCAGTACCCTTTCTTTTCACCTATGTCCTCTAGATCATTAACAACCCATGAAGGTATGTTTGGATTATAAGACTTCCAAGGGTCTATAGCATCCTCTTCATCATAACTAAATATAGATGTATAATTACTGTTTATGGATGATAAGACATGATCTGCAGATGTATTGTCTGCCAAACATGGAAATGATACCAGGTTCCATCCTCGAGAGATAGTTGTACTACAGCTTTGGTTTACTTGCTGGCCTTTGATGTAAGTCTTTGAAATAAGCATACCTGTTATTGTAGGAGATAAAAATATCTCTTTTATTGGAAGCACAGCTACCAATATTATTAAAACTATAAGGGTTACTATAACATTTTTCTGAGTAGATGTATTTCTTGTCATTTTGTTTCTGAATAATTATCTTTATTTTTTGATGATCTATTCATTAATCCAGTTAAGTTATCTAAGCAAGAGGAATTGCATTCACTAAAATTATAATCCAACATATAAGAACAATTCTCTGCTGTATCATTATAACAGATACTCTCATTTTTTTCTATGGGTGCATATATATTTGGCCAATATTCATATACATCACACTCATCCCCTATGCTATTATTATCAGAATCTATTTGTTTTGGATTAAACAGGTTCTTACAATTATCTACATAGTCACAAACACTATCTTTATCAGAATCAGTGCAGCAACTTTCACTGTTCCAATAACAGTTGCCAATATTACATGAATCAAGTATACAATTATCTTTATGATAGATATAGTCTTCACATGATTTCAATAGACTACATGTTGAACAAAAACCATAATTGAATAATGAGTTCTCAAAAAAGCACCCTTCTTCATAAGATAAACATTCTTCCTTATCACATAAGTTAAAGGTTCCATGACCACAGTCTGAACAATGTATCCATTCACATTCTTTCTCATCTACAATACCATTATCATTATCATCAAAATTATTATTACATATTTCTGGGCTGCATTTATCCTCAATTCCATCATTGTTACTATCTTTTGTATAAACATCTTGGCAACTGCACATATTACATTCTTCTCCTGAACACCCAGGATTATAGTCTTTAGTATATGAAATATAATTACCATCAACACAGTTTTCTTCTGTTTCTGATGG
>CAYUUQ010000065.1:0-7123 GCA_964447875.1 uncultured Methanosarcinales archaeon
GTGGAATTTATTTGGTACTATCCAAGATAAAGTGGGTGGGTGGTTACGATCAGAACAACCTACAGAAATGTATAGGGGGTTGGTACAAACGCAACCATCAATAGAAGGTTTTGAAGGTATGAGTGTTTGCGATGGGGGATATTACTTCAGAGCAGAGCTTGTATACGCTAATGTGGAACATAGGGATGAGTTACGTAAAAGAGGCACCCTTGAACATGAAAAAAGTTTATTGGTCTCCTTTGGATGGTATCCTGACAGTTTAAGTAAAAGCGATCATCAACTATTTGTTGCAGGGAGACTAAAAACTAGAGGTAAAGATGGAATTGGAGATGAAAGCAAGCTTCCTTTTCAATACCTGAGAGATAGAAATTACTTTCTTGCAAGACACTATAATATCTCAAATGATCCTGATACATTTAGACAATTTTTCGTTGATCCAGAAAGACTAGAGGAACTTGATGTTGTGTTGGAAAGGGCAGTTAGAGAAGTAGATGAAGATAGACTTAGCGACATTTCTTATAGGGATCAATTAACTGCATCACAACACAATTTTGATTTGTTAAGACGGCATAAATTAGCATTTCACATTTATAACAACAGAATGGGATTATCTCAAACAGCAAGTATAGGTGTTGATGTTTTATCTCAACATAGCTTAAAACAAGCTTGCCAAAGACTTTTTGCGGCACTTAATCAAGATGAAAGTATTGATTTATCAAGATATTTACCGCAGCATGATGCTACACATTAATCCTTTCTTGAGAAATCTAAGCATTACACTAATTATCTTCTATAAAACTGTTGTTGGTAATAATTCTGTTGATTTACAGGTGGATTTCTTCTTTTAATCAATATTAAAATTACAAGAATTATTATGATTACTAATGCAGGAATCAGAAATATCCAATAGTTGAATTTTTCCTCGAATAAATCTTGGACTTCAGGTTCTTCTTCAATAACACCAAATAATTCTTTTGTAGTTATAGTCTTATAACCTGGTTTTGAAGCAGTAACTTCCAGTTCATAAGTTCCTATCTGTATGGCTTTTATAGATGTTGGTAGATTTATTCTTGTTTTTCTTTGGTTTGGAAAAGTTAACATTGCTGTGATTATTATGTCTTCAATAGAGGATTCGTAGTCAAGATATATCTCTTCTCCCATTGTGAAAACCTTTGAAGATTCTAAACAGTTTTCTTTCTTACAAGATAATAAGTCTAACTGGAAACCAGGATTTGTAATAATTACAAAACTATTTTCTACCTTCTTTTCTATAGGTTCCGTTATTTCTACAAATGCAGTGCATGTTTGAGGCTCAATAGAATCATCTACAAACTTGTCACTAAAACTACCTATATAACTAGTGTTTTTGGTTAAATTTATTTCTATCTCATTAAGTAGTTTCATTGGAGCTGTTGGACAGATAATGTAGGGCAAAAGATTAACATAAGTATGTTCATCAGAGTCTACAGTATAATTAAAGTAAATAAAGTCATCATAAGTAAAAGAATCGGACATCTGAATCTTTACATCTATATTAGCTTCTATAATCGGTAAGCTAATTACAAAAATTACAATTGAAATGATTAAAATTTTTATATACATTTTTTAATTAACAGTAAGGGTAATTGGAAATTCAAAATAAGTGAATTCATCTTTGACAGTATTAAAATAATCACCACTAGGGCTTATAAGCCATACACCTTGCGTGTTACTTATTAATTTCCAACCATCAGATACAGATTCGATAGTTTTGTATCCAGATTCGTATTGTAATCGTGTTGTCCATTTTCCACTCATTTTATCGATTGAAGGAACAAAATCTTTGGAGTCAAGCTTTATCACTATTTGATCTGCCCAAACAAATGCTGTTGTAAATTTTATATCTGGGCTGCTATCATCCCATTCTGTAAGATATTTTACCGCTCTAGGAACTTCAAGCTTCATGGCAGGAATAGATAACAAATAATCTACCTTATTTTCACTTTTACCTGTAAGCTCCAACTTTGTTTTTGGTATTTTATGAGTCATTTTTATTTTTAGTGTAGGGTCTCCTATCAAAAGGTATTCTCTATACACATTTCCATTAAGTAAGGCCATTGCATCATTTTTCATATTCTTAAATGCTTTGCCAATAGATAGTTCACTAGATAACATATTGGCTAAAATATGAAATGATAGCTCTCCAGCACCTGAGACAGCTCCGATGTAGCCAATGCTTCCTTTTCTTATGGCATTTGCACAAAATAGGTTTTTTGCATGCCAGTACTCTTCCCCATACTCTTCTAAATAACTTTCATCATAATCATCTCCGGATGGAAGATTTGTTTCAAATGAGCAAGTGAGACAGCCAACTACTACAACAAATGAGTTATCTAAGTAAGGCAAATCTTGGGATTTTATTCCAGCCCAATTATTCATCCCATGATCACTATAAAAAATAAGAGATTTATCTTTCCAATCTTCTGAGACACTATCTGTTCTGATTAGTTGGTTAGAAAGCATATTTTTAATATCTGTTGATAATAAAGGATATTCCTCTGCGTACTTACTTTTATCCCATGACAGATAGTTTATGTTACTTTGTGTTGCCTGATAAATAGTTGTGCTTTGATATCCTAGTCTAGAGAATGCCTTTCCTAATGCATGGACTACAGAAGCAGAGTTCCAACAAGCGTGAGTCCCCCTTATAAAAAGCATTTTATCTTCATTTTTTAATGTTTTTTCATAAAATAAGCTTCGCGCCATATATGAGGAAACATCACTAGGAGTAATCCCAAAAATCCTCCCAACAGAGAAATCTAAAAAATTATCATCATCTAATCTTGAGTATTCCCATGCATCTGCAGATACATCTGAAGAAGAACTCATAGGAATTGACCTAGGATCTCCAACTATTGTCAAATATTGCATTTTTTTATCAGTTTCAGATTCAACAAAAAGAGATGCTTCCCCTATTTTTGAGCGTATATTCCCTATAGAATTAGATTTTGTAGTTATAATTAATTCATCTTTTCCTGCACTTAGGATAGGTGATGTTATAGAAGTTTTTGTATATAAGTTATTTATTTTATCTCCTGTTTTTTCTGTTTCAAAATTACTTGTAACTTTTATGTTCAAATCTTCAGGATTTGTTATGATAACTTTGTCAGTTTTTGTTAGTTTTAGATATTCGCTTTGAAGCTCTTTATTGGAATAGTCTTTTCTTTCTTTCGCTTCTCTATCAACTAAATCTAGAACAACACCATCATGCGTACCAACAACATAAACTGTCTTCTCAGCAATATACTGTTCATAAGATTTCATATTTCCTGAATTGATAAATATTAAGGGTGCATTTATTAGAGATGCGAATGAAGAAGCTATTAGACCGGATTCATATTGATTGTAACCAACTATAACCACCTCTTCAAATTTATTCCAAAATTTTAAATAATCCTCTTGAGAAGCTTTTTTTATATCCTTTGTAGGACTTAATCCAGCACCTAATGGTTTTTTGGTTATGAGTAAATGCATTAAATGTCTATAGCGATTATCTATGATAACTTTTTCTACACTAAATTGATCTAAGAAATGAATTATCGAATCAACATCAATCTTTTTTATAAATCCATCCTCTGCATGATAAACTAAAATAGGATATGCACATTTAGGATTATTTATTTCTTGTTCTGGATTATAAATAGTATGGCATGATTCAGAACCTTTACTCCAAATTGCTACCGGCACCAAACTTAAAACTGCTCTCCAATCCTCATCAGAAACCAAAAAAGCTGTTTTATCGCTATACTGTGCCATATCCTTAACATTTGAAGTACTTGTTTGAGCTTTAACTCCAGTAAATGATGCTATCAACGAATCAATAATATAGTTTAATAATTCGTTGTACTTTTCATTATCTCTAGCTTCTTCAAGCTTTTGACCAAGGGAATCATCATTCATTGACAGCTTATTTGCGCAATTGTCAGTCAATTTTATTCTTAAATTAGAATTTTTAACATAAGAAACCACTGCTCCACATTTACCATCGGATAATCTTGAAACTATTTCTTGTAACTTAGCATCGATTTTTTGGTCTGAGTGTACTTCATCTTCTATAAGAATAACAATAATGTGTTTCTCAGAATCATAGAAATCAGATATTTTATCATTTAAATCGGTATCTAAACTTAACGTGTTATCATTTTCAATAAATTCCTGCTTTTCAATATCAAATGCTGTAGTTAAAGGTAGCACAATAACCAATAAAATAATTATGAGTGAAGTTTTATTCATTTTCTAATAAGATACAACAAACATTACCCCCTAAATTCCATTGATAATAACCTACACCTAAATTAACCCTATTCCCACATTCGCCTTGTGGGTCTTTAACACCTTTTGGATACTTACAAACATCTTCTGAGAGGCATTGTCCCCTACATTCCTGTAACTCTTTACTAAATCCACCTATTTTTCCAGTAAAAATTGCCCATAATACAATCAAGACAATCAATACAATTGCCGCAACTATTATTACATTTAATGATAATCCCTGTGATTTTGTATTCCTCATTCTATATGATTAACTTTGGTGGGATTAATATATATTACTTTCTATTAATAACAATTCAAAAAATTGAAAATCCATTCATTACATTCATTTTCCCATTTTCAATTAAGGACCAAAATTCAAATACTATTTCTTGTGGGCTCACTACACGCTTAATTTCAATTGTGTAAACTCAATAAAAATTAAGGTACCTCCGTTCGCAACAAATTTTCATATACGCAGAGCTATGAAACCGATTTGAATTTTGTTTAAGGGGCATGTCTAAAGAATCCCTTGGGAAGGTATAGACAGGATACATTATAACTGATTGAACAATATTTAATCAACACAAGAATCCAATCTAGCTGACGATTAATTTTCTATATAGTAAATAATACATTTATCGACGACAAACTATATACTACGCTACCGAAATATTTATATAGTAGCTCATACTACCATATACGTATATATACAAATGACACGAATAAAGCTAACAATAACTATCGATGAGGAAATATTGAAGAAGTACAAGAAATACTGTGAAGACAATGATGTCACGATCTCCAGAAGATTGGAGAGGTATATGAAAAAAGATATGAAAAAATAAATTGAGCCAAAGGTGCGTTAACACCAATGGCTCGGAGGAACCAAAATGACCCACGAAGGACAAATCAGTTCCCAGAGTAGTGTTAATTCTGGGATAAATAAAAGGCTTTCGGTTGGACATACCTGCGAGTTTGATCCATTTGATTATGGAACAGATTTTCATGGTAATGTTGTAACCAAATGCCAGATATGTGGAAAATGTGTAAATAGGGGCTTCTTCAGATGACACAAGACTTCAAGAAGCTGGAAGTATGGAAGTTAGCCCATCAGTTTACATTAGACATATACAGACTAACAGCAACGTTTCCTAAAAGTGAACTATATGCAATGACACAGCAGTTTAGAAGAGCAGCATATTCTATCAGTGCCAATATAGCAGAAGGAGCAGGCAGAAGCAGTAATAAGGATTTTATCAGAACATTATATTTTAGTTTTGGTTCTCTAAAAGAAATAGAGAATTTCCTTCTGCTTGCTAAGGATCTAAACTACATTGATGTATGTAATTACAACAACTTCAACCAAAGACTAGAGACAATTGGAAAGATGCTCAATAAATTCATACAGTGTTTAGAGAAGTAATGCTCATCTATCAAATGAGGGAGGTGATAATAAGTTAATTAGCTAGATTTCGGACGGAGAAAAAGAGGCAAGATTTGACTAGGTTTGAGAATATTAAACTTCTAGTTAAGTCACCATCACGATCCAGCTATTTTGGAATCAGCAAAAAAGTGCAATTAATAGCTGAGGTTTGCCTAATTCCAACACCCAGAGTCTCTTATCACTTACCTCTTAGAAAAAATTGAACCGATTTTTCGTAAGAAAAAATTTGTTCCGAGCGGAAGTCCGTTTGTTTTGAGTGGAACCAAATAATGAGATTTAGATGTAGGCTGGAGGAATGGAATGACCTAATCCGTTTTATCAATAATCCACTTGAAACAAACAGGAGAGCGAGCCCTGAAGAAATAGGCTTCATAATTTTTTCCAGTTTTTTGAAAATGTGAGAGTGAGCTTTGCGAACGGATTTTCAAAAATTATAAATACAAGTTCAGATTACCTAAATAAAAGATGAAAAAAGAGATAATGTTGAGATTGAAAAAGTCTTTTGAAGATTATGCTAATGAAGCTGATGGTTTAGAGTTCTGGTTTGCTAGAGATTTACAGAAGCTTCTTGACTATGATGAATGGAGAAATTTCTTGAATGTTGTAGAGAAAGCAAAAACTGCTTGTAAGACTTCTGAGCAAAATATCCAAGACCATTTTGTTGACATCAACAAAAAGGTCAAGATAGGTTCTGAAGCAGAAAGAGAAATTGACGATATCATGCTTACAAGATATGCGTGTTATTTAATAGCCCAAAATGGTGATCCTAGAAAAGAGCAGATTGCTTTTGCACAAAGCTATTTTGCTGTGCAAACAAGAAAGCAAGAACTAATTGAAGAAAGAGTAGCATTAATTGAAAGATTAAATGCAAGACAGAAATTAGTAGCATCTGAAACAGAGCTTTCTAAGCTGATCTATGAAAAAGGAGTTGATGATGCCGGATTTGCTAGAATAAGAAGCAAAGGCGATAAAGCGTTGTTTGGGGGATACACCACAGCTATGATGAAAAGTAAGCTTAAGATCCCTAAAAACAGGCCTCTAGCTGATTTTCTTCCAACAATCACCATTACTGCAAAGAATTTGGCTACTGAGATTACTAATTTTAATGTAAAAAAAGAAAATCTTCAAGGTGAAGATAGGATAACAGGAGAGCATGTAAGAAATAATGTAGAAGTAAGAGGTTTATTGTCTAAAAGAGGAATAAAACCAGAAGAACTTCCTCCTGAAGAAGACATTAAAAAACTTCAAAGAAGAGTTAAAGCAGATGAGAAAATGATTGCAGACTCATCTAAGAAAAAAATAAAAAATAAGTGAGGTGGTTAATATGAACGGTTCGGCACACAGGTTCGAATCTGTAAAAAATTTAAACCAAAAACCACTCACTAC
>CAYUUQ010000066.1:0-6979 GCA_964447875.1 uncultured Methanosarcinales archaeon
AAGAGCAAATGACGTTAGACCCTGCAAGAGATCATTTAGCAGCATTTCAATGTTTATCTATAAGTGGAGTTTATAACCGGCTTGCTTTTATCAATAATTTAGCTACTGCATTAAGAAGCTGCTTAATACAAGTAAGGACTACTGGTCAAGCTGATTCAGGTGTATGTAAGGAAATATTTACTCAATATGTCTGTGATATGGTCTGGCAGATAATAAGCTGGGTTAGAGATGGATGTAGTCCATTTGGTTCTGGAAAAAGCTTAACTGAGGATGGTTGGAGTGGAGCAATTGTTCGGGGAGTTGATTCAGTCTTAACTTCAGTTACTGAAACACAAAATGAACTTGCTAGTGAGTATGGTAATGCCGAACTAAATAATTTATTTGGTATGGGTCAAGAATCTGTTGTAAAAAATGTTTGTTTAGCAGCATTTGGATATGATTGGGATATAAGTGTTGAAGATTTTATGGATGCTTCTTATGCAACACCGTATGCAACTTTTGTTCAATCAGTTTTACCATCAAGAGAATATTTAACATTTGATCCAACTACTGGAAAATCAGTTTATGATTATCAGGCTTCATGGATAATTAATCCAGGATGTGATTTTGATGATTATGATGTTTATTTAAGTTGTGTAAGCAATAACGAAATTAGTCAACATAGCGATATAAGATGTGATCAGGTTGGTTCTACTGATGGTCATAATTGTCCTTGTGCAAATTTAGATCAAGAACAAACTACAAGATATTATGATGGTGGAAGTTTAACTAAAAATCAATTAGAAGATATTGATCATAGTATGATTCCAAGCGGTAATAGGATCGTAACAAGTAGTTATAGATATGATCATATAAAAGTAGTTATTAATGCAAGAAATATACAACAAGCAGGAGCAGATGTTAGTAAATGCTTTGGACAGGGCCATGTTGATGGAAGTAATGGTGTATATTATTTTCCTATACGAGATAACACTCCTCAGAATCTTGCTACATGTCAGGCAGATCCTTTAAGCGGTTATTTTGATTGTACTATTGGAGCTGCAGCTTTAAATCCTTTTGGACAGGCATCTATAACAGGTGTTAGTGGGGCTGGAAGAACTATTGATCTTGATTTATTGGGAACACAAAATGACCCTGATAATAATAATTTTTTATATCATACAAATGATAATAGTCCTGTAGAAGCGCAAGTGTCTTACAATAAAGATAGTTCTGCAAGATGTTTGATTGGAAAACTTCTTGATGGAAACAAGAATGAAGTTGGAAATAGTTTTATGATAGCTATAAAACTTCAAGAAGGAGCTACAGGCAGTGGTACTAGAGCATTGTCATTAAATAAAAGGATAACGAGTAGTGATTATAGTCCAAGCGGTGGAACTATCCAATGGAGTTCTACAGTAAGCGGTCTTAGTGGTAATGTTGTTGCAGATGGAAGTAGTATGAGTTCTAATTCAATTACTTCAGCTATTTCTTTTAAGGATGTGAATGGTGATGGAACTATAACACTTACAAGTGAAGGTGGAAACCAGGATCAGTATATGATTGGATCTAGCTATCAGGATATCAATGGGTTAACATGTATCCCTTCAAATGGTTGCATATTTCCTTTTAATAATTTAGGTGGAAATACTATTAATTTAAAGATAACTAATGTAATTATGGAGAATACTCCTGGAACTGGTACTACTCCAACTAAGAATTTTCCAATAACTTTTACGAAAACTACAACAGGAACACCAAGTAATAATGCACCAGCTTTTTATTTCCATGTTGATTTGAGAAGTTTACCTAATGATCAGTCTAGCTGCACAGTTGTTGCTAGTAATCAATATGACAGTCAGATAGTTACATATGGTAATAAGGTACAATCTTATGATATTCCTATATTTGTTCAAGAAGGAAGCGGAAGTGGGGATTGCAGCAGCCAATTTGGTAGGACTTATATTCCTGGATCAGCACCACAATGTCCTTGTACATTAAATACTCAAACAAATGCTATTCCAGATAATTGTCCACAGATTGGAACAACATGGGGTGATCTTCATTATTGCGCTTCAGATACGACAACTGCTGAATGTAGAAAGTATCCTAAATGTACTAATGGGGAGAATACTGCACCTTGTATTTGTGGTGATCTAAGAACTTTGATTAATGGTGGTTTGGTTCAAAATGATTATAATTGCGGTTTTAGTGATAGTAATCCAAGTTATATTACAGACTATGAAGGACCTGGTAAAGGGACACCCGCAGCTGTAAATTATCAGCATTGTTATCAAGCAGATGGAGAATCAGAGAAGAGATGTCATGCATCTGGTTCAGTTAGTTCAGCAGATAATATAGATCCAGTAGTTAGTCATGTTACTATAGATGATAGTAATCGTGTTGAGACTAGTAGTAATGATATTGTGGCTTATTTTACTCGTGGTGAAAAGGTTAAGGTACGTGCTACAGTTCAGGATGAGAGTAATTTACAAGGAGTTTATCTAAGGCTTGCAGGTGTTAACAGAGGTAATGTAGATGTAACTCCTGATCCAAAGGAGCATACAACTAATGCAGGAGCAGATGGTAAAGTAAGATATCTTCTTGAATGGAATACTGCTAGTTTACCAGATAGTTCTCTTAATGACCTTTTATTAGTTGAAGTAGTAGCTTATGATATTTATAATAATCCTGCGAGTGGTGAGGAAAACCCAGTTAAGCCAGATGGCGACTTACAGCATATTCGTATTATTTCAAGTTAGAAAATGAAAAACATATTTTTATCAACAATGAAAGAAACTATTGATTCTATAAGAAGACATAAGAATCTTTTTTTGTTGTTGATATTGTTGCAGATACTATTTTTTACTGCATTTGGTTATAATACTTTTAAGACAATTCCACCTGTTGCTGATGCTATAACTGAAGCTATGGCGTATGTTTCTCAACTTGATTTAACAGAAGATTCGTTTGCTAATGGAATCTTATCAAGGGATATTGGTTTTTTAGGTGATGACCCTCTCCTTATACATGAGAGTCTTGTTAAGATACAGAAATATGGAACTATATTTTTACTAGTGTCATTTTTTATATTCCTTATTTTTGAAGGAAGTAATTGGGTTTTAGTTAATCATGAACATGCTAAGATGAAGACTTTTGTTATAGGCATGAGAAATTTTGTCATTTTATCTTTGATATATTTCTTGCTTATAGCATTTTTAGCTATCTTAACACCGGTAACTGGACTTTTAGGAAGCTCTATTAGTTTTTTATCTATCTTAAGTATATTATTAATATCTCTATTGTTTTATTTTATGTGGATATCTTTTTCTTTGATAAAAGAGAAATCAGTACTTGGAATAATAAAAAGATCATTAGTTATCGGAACATATAAGGCCTATATATTACTACCTGTAATATTTGTTAACATAATATTAGTCGGAGGTACATTATTTTTATTCTATAAAGTAAGCGATGTGTCTTTGACTCCATTAGAATTAAATTTATTTCTTATGTTGATTAGTGGTTTATTGTTTACTTTTACATACATATTAACTAAAGTATTTTTTGTAAAATTAATAAGAAAAATAGATAATTAATTATTCTCCTTCTCCACCATCAGATTCTCCTTCATCACTATCATCTGAGTCATTGTTTTTATATTCAGTACATTCGTCTTCAGATATCTTTCCTTTTTCTACTGCTTTTTCTTCATATCTTGAAATAGCTGCTTTTAGTTCTGATAATGAATATTCGCCTGATGAATCAACTTCTTCTAAAACAGATTCTCTATCGTCTCCTCTTAAATAGTCAGCTAATGTTTGTAGTCTTGTTCTTAATTGTGATGTTGTTCTTCCTAGATCATTCATTTTTCCTTCATAATCTATTGTACCTGTATCTTCTTTTCTATCTACTGGAGATGGTTCTCCATTAGCTCTATAAGTTATTTCACTTTTTACAGAGTCATCTAATGTTGAAGAAACACCATCATAGAAACCTTCACTTGTGTTTCCATCTTCATCAGCGCTCCATCTTTCAAATGCCCTATCAACTACAATACGTTCTCCTCCATCTTCAGTCATTTCAAGATGTGCATTTGAATTTTCATCTAAATATGTATCTCCAGGTATGCCTTCAGCGATTTCTTCACCACAATAAGCTTCTCTTACAGCCATATCAAGTGGCCTTACTGCCCCAGATACAGAATAGGTATTATCTCTTGTAATAGTTGCAACTGTTTCATAATTTGCAAAGCTGGTACATCCACTATTAACCATTTATACCACCTTTTTGTTTTAAGTAAGAAGTTAGAGCATATTCTATAGCATGGGATTTATTTCTAAAGGTGCCTTCTTCTACTAATTGTTCTATTAAGGCTATTTTTTCTATATCCATTGATATGCTTAGTTTTGTTTTCATTTTCGTATCTTGTAGTATATAGTAGTATAATACTAGTATTTAAATCTTTGTATATATTTATTACTTTATAGTGATTACAAATATACTAGTGTAGAGAAATGGCTAATAGATGATAAGATTTAAAGAAAAAATTAAAGGATTATTTGCCTTTCTTTTTAGCAGCTTTTGGTGCAGGTGATGTTTGTTTCATCTGCATGTATGACTGAGCTACTTCTCTTTCTAATTCTGTTTGCATCTCTTCAACAACATGTCTTGCTTCTTTATGCCTATCTAATTGTTGTGCTCTGTTTTGGCCTTCTAGTCCTATTGGATGATATAACATAGCTGCAACTTCTTTTGCTACATCTACATGTCCATCTTCTAGTTCAGCATAAGATGTTTGTAATAATCTTTGTCTTAGTCCACCCATGGTTTGATACATCATGTTATCAATTTCACCATAATTAACTCTATCTCCTCTTTCTAGTCTTCTTCTTAAGTTATTTAGTGGACCTGTAAGGTTAAGTTTCATGAAATCTTTTAGTTCTTTACCTGTTTTTTTATTCTTGAAATATTTATTTAGAACAGTGTCTGTTGTTAGTTCTTGTATTTTTTCAGCTAGTTTTTTAGCATCTTTTTTAGATAAATAGTCTTTTCCAGATAATTCTTTTAATTCAGAAGCAATATGTAATTGATAATCAGTAGTTTGTTCATAAACATCATGAAATCTTTTTAGATATTTTCCTGCAGCTGCAACATGTTCTTCTTTTTTAGCGTGATAAGGTTCTGAAATTCCAGAGTATACAGCCTGACCACCAACTTTCATGGCTTTAATACTATCGATTGCCTTCTTTTGCGCTGCCATAGTATATATCTTAGAATAAATTACATATAAACCTTTCGGTTTTTACTATGATAAAATAGAGAAAATAAATTAAGCAGCTCTTTCTACTACATCTTCAAGTGCTGGCCCTGGCGGTGGAAGCTGTGGTAATGAAGCAGCCGGGCTAACTTGAGGTAGGTCTACTTCTCTTTGTCTCATTGCTTCTAAGAAGTTTCTTACTGCTTGTTCTCTTATAACTTGATCTCCACCATCATATCTTCCTTGTGAGAAAGGCAATACTCTGTCTCTTGCATTAATTCCTCTGTTTCTTTCAACCATCTGAACTGTAGCATCTAATGATCTATCAATATCTTGAAGTTCACTAACTGCGTCTTCATAGTTTTTTAAGGATTTAATTTCATTTATATCATTACCTAACTGCATGGTGTTTCCTTCATATGCTTTCATCAATGAAGCAAGTTCTTGTGCTATTCCTAGATCTTTTTCTTCATTTAATGGAGCATAAACTTCAGCTGCCATTAATTGTTGTTTAGCAAAAAGATGAGTATAACCTATTGCTTGTTCAATATCTCTTTCATTGACTTTTTTACCTTCTCTAAAAGCCTTATTAATATAATCTTCAGCTCTTGCAAAAGCAGTAGTAAGGTATTTTAACATTCTTTTACCTACCTTTTTCTCACCTAAATATTGAGACATTGTTTGGGCAAAAGCACCCTTTACCATATTTTTTGCTGTTTCTGCTTCGTCTTTACTCATTGCATGGTCATCATGACCTAGATAAGCTTTAACTGCAGAAGAAACTTCATCTTTTGCTCTAGCAAGATAAGTACTAATTCTTAAAGAATTTCTGAATAACGGGAGAGCTGCCATTACTTTATCAGCTTTTATTGGCTGATAATTATCTAGTGGCCCACCCATATAATTGTCGGGTAAGCTATCCTTTACAGCATTTGCGACGTTTATTGCCATTTTGTTTTATCACCTATATCCATATGAATAGTATAACTAATATATAAATGTTTCGTTTTATAGTTACCCTATAGTGGTAACAATAGAGAATCTTATAATGTATGTAGTCCCAAATAATCTAATTCTTTCCAATGAGGATCTTTTTTATCTGGGTTGTCTCTTCTCATTCTTAAGATATTTCCTAATCTTCCTAAGTTAAGGAGAGCTTCATAAATACTGTTTAATAATTTATCTTCTTGTTTTGTTCCTAATGATCTTCTTGATCTTATATCAAATCCTAATGTATGGGTTAAATTAGCAGCTAGACCTTTTGTAAATACTGGATAAATATAACCTCTATTTTGAAGTGTAGCTCTTAATTTATTTACTTCATCTAACATTTGATCTATTATTTGTACTGCGAATTGATAATCGTCTAATTTTCTTATTTCTAATAGTGATCTTTCTATTATGTTAAATTCTGCAAAACAGGTTGCATATGTTCTTTGTGCAACGATGTCTTTTTCTAGATACATTCTTGATCTATGTGGAGAAGCATGAGAATATTCTTCATCAACACCAAAAGAAGGCCCTCTTCTTAATAAAGATCCTCTATTATTTAAGTAATATACTATTGTCGTGAAATCTTCATTAGCTTCTTTTAGCGCTTGCCTTATATCTTCTATATCTGACTGAGCGGAAGACCAGTCTTCTTTTTTTACATGTGTTATGAATTCACGTGATTTTGTTCCAAGTTCTCTTTCTAATGTTTTTTCAGCATCTTTTAGTCTTGCTTTAATTTCTTCTATC
>CAYUUQ010000067.1:0-6925 GCA_964447875.1 uncultured Methanosarcinales archaeon
GAAGGTGTATGTGAACCAGGCGCAATAAAAGTCGAAGATTAAATTTTTTTAATTATTTTTTCTTAGTTTATTATATCAATCTTTTTACCGCAATATTTACACTTATCTTTATCTAGATTAATTTCCTGAACTTCAAACCCTATTCTAGAAATAATCTTCTTGCCACAATTCCAACAATAAGTACTTTCATAATCATCTCCAGAAATATTTCCTGAATAAATATACTTTAAGCCAACATCCTTTCCGATTTTGATAGCCTTATGAATTATATCAACAGAAGTGGCGTCAACATCTAACATATTATAATGTGGATAAAACCTGGATATATGCCAAGGTATATTCTTATCAACTGAAGCGATAAATAAAGCCATATCTTTTAACATACCCAAACTATCATTTTGTCCCGGAACAATTAACGTAGTTATTTCTAAGAAAACTCCTTTCTTATAATACTCTTTTATAGCAGACAAAACAGGTTCTAGTCTTCCGCAACAATTCTTCTTATAGAAACTGTCTGAAAAACCCTTAAGGTCAACATTAGCAGCATCCAGATATTTAGCTATCTTATCAATCGGTTCTTTATTAATAAAACCGTTTGTAACAAAAAGATTCTTCAAACCTTTTTTAGAAGCTAACTTAGCTATATCATAAGAATATTCAAAAAATATCGTCGGTTCGGTATAAGTGTAAGCTATGCTGGAACAATTATTTGTAATTGCGCCTTTAATAATCTTATCAGCACTTAATTCCTTACCAATTATCCTATCTGCCTGAGATATCTCCCAATTCTGACAAAAATCACATTTAAGATTGCAACCCATAGTTGAAATACTATAACTATAGCTTCCAGGCATAAAATGAAAAAAAGGCTTTTTCTCTATAGGATCAACCGCAGCAGAAATTGCTTTTTCATAAACTAATGAATATAATTTTCCACCTTTATTCTCACGAACATTACAAAGACCCCTTTTACCATCGAAGATCAAACAATTATGAGGACATAAATTACATTGAACATCCATTCCTTTTTTCTCATAGAACATAGCTTCTTTCATATATAAGTGATAAGCAATTAAAATATTTAATACTTATGGCAAAGAAAAAAATTATTACTCTCCAGACATTAAAACCAAACAAACAATTTATAAACAACCCTAGAAAACTTAAATAAAAAACAAAAAAACAGGTGATCTTAGAGAATGAGAAAAATATGTGTTATCAATCAAAAAGGTGGTGTTGGAAAAACAACAACCGCAGTAAATCTAGCAGCAGGATTATCCAGAAATGATCAAAAAGTTCTTTTAATCGATCTTGATCCACAAGGTAATATCGATACTTCATTAAGATTACAAGCAGAATATGATATATATGATGCCTTAGCTAATAGACAAGATATTCTTAGCTGTATCAGTAATGTAGCTAAAAACTTCGACGTCATAACTTCAAAAGAATCATTGATAAGAGCAGAATATTTTCTTGCAAGAGAATTTAATGGTGAATTTATCTTAAAAGAAACTCTTAAAAAAATAACAAGCTATGATTTTGTAATAGTTGATTGTCCACCATCACTAGGCATGTTAAGTAAAAATGCACTAGCTTTCTGCGAAGAAGCATTTATTCCAGTAGCAACAGACTACTTAGGTTATGATGCACTAAAAAAAATGGTCGAGTTTATACAAAACCTAAATCAAAAAGAAGAATATGATATAAGAGTATCAAAAATAATCCCGACATTATATGATAGAAGAAACAGAATCTGTAAAGATATATTACTAGATATGCAAAATGAGTTTACTCAACATTTATCTTATCCTATAAGGATAAACTCGAAACTTAAAGAAGCTCCAATGCATGGTAAATCAATCTTCTCATATGCTAAATCTTCACCAGGTGCAAAAGACTATGGTAAATTAGTTGAAGATGTTTTAGCTATGGTTATAACTCAAACAGTTTGAATAATCAAATAAAAAGCGAGAATTATAGATAATTAAAGATCAAACATCTTTTTAACCAAAGATGCACAATCAAACTTGAAATAATTAATTTTCTCAATTGGAATAATCAAACTAGTTGACTTATCTGATGCTTTATCTTTACGAAAAGGACAATCTTTTTGGCATTCCTCCACATTAGTGTAGTCTTTATGAATACAAAATCCTATATAGTCTGTTTTTGAACTAACTGCTAAAAATTCATTATGGCAACTATTGTATTCTTTTGAACCAGCAATAAATCTATGATGTTCTAAAACTAATAACTCCGCACCTATCTTCTTAAGATCTGGAAGATTTACCATCTTAATAACGCCCAATTGCATTAATTTCCTTCGAATCTTACATATTGTAGGCACAGATATATTTATTATTTTAGATAGTTTCTCTACTGTTTCTTCAGGATATTTTATCAATCCATATATAACTTTTTTCTCTGTTAAATTAATGTTATAATTTTGATGCTCTGCCTCTTTAATTGGACTATCATCTATGTTAATATCAAGCATCCTTTTCAAAACAGAAGAAAAATCAAAATAATTTATTAACCTACTTGATTCCATTGGAAAAGTAATAAGTTCATCTGGATCAAAAGCCACATTAATTTTCCTAAACATTCCTTCAGTTGAATCTCTCATATTTTTAAGATCTGAGAAATTTTGGTGTATATCCAACCCTAATGCATCTTTATCAGACGCAATGCAATAAACCACTTCAGGTATTAAGTTTACAGCTTTGAAAACCATTTTCCTAATATTTTGAGTGATATGACTTATAGATTTTACATTTGTTGACATATAACTCACACTAATTAGATTATTTCCTAACATATCAAACCTAGGGAGATATATAGTTCTAAAATATCCTTCTTTTTTAAGCCGGTTCTTGATAGTGTTGACTGTAACTCTATTCATACCAATTTTATCCCCTATCTCTTTACTTGTCCAATGAGGGTATCTAACCAATCCATAGAACGCTAGTTTCTCCTTGTCTGTTAATGGGACCCTTTTTTCATCAATACGTTTAATCTTTAGATCAAGTTTTTTTGCATAGTTTTTAAGCTGAATATTAAGATTTTTTATTCTTTGATCTGCTTTTTTCTTTTCTCCTGCTCTACTAAAAGTTTCTATGCCTAAAGCAATTATACTCGAAACTGTTTTTAATAACTCTAATTCAAGTTTATCCCATCCTCTTTTCTTAGTGCACTCATCAAACCCAATAAATCCATAAAACTTTTTATTAACAAACAGTGGAACAACTAATATTGACTTAATCCCTTGCATAGATAATATTTCATGCATTTCTTTTGGCAAGTTAAATATATCTGAAGCACATATTATTTGATTATTTACTAGTGTCTTAAACCAATATTTAAAATCTAAAGTATTAAGATCCTGAAGATCATCTATTTGTGGTTTTATGCCTTTATTTGTCCATTCATGAGTATTCCTTGTTTTTTTGTTATTATGAAAATTCTTAAAAATATATACCCTACTAACATCTGTTGACTTACCTAATAGGTCAAGGGTGAAGTTCAGAAAAATATCTGAGTCTTCTGATTTAATAATTTTATCAAATACATCATTTATTATTTGTGAGTACTGGTACCTTAGATTTAATCTCTCTTCTGCTTTCTTTTTCTCAGTAATATCAATTGCAGTTGTAACCAAATGAGGATTGTTATCAAAAGTAATAATTTCTCCAGAAAACAAAACATCTATTTTTTCTCTGGTTTTTGAATATATCTGACACTCAAACCCAGATTTTTTCTCACTCTTTTTTATTTGCTCTAAAATCCTAGCTCTATCATCAGAATTTACCCACAGATTTAGATTGGACGTCTTGTTTCCAATTAGTTCCTTTCTACTGTAGCCCAAATTGTTAATAAAAGAATCATTAACATCAATAATAATCCCATCAGTTAGTCTTGACAGAGCCATAATGTTCGGACTTGAATGAAATAACTTTGAAAATTTATTTTCACTTTCACTTAATTTAATCTCGGCCCTTCTACGTTCTAATGCAACAGTTGCCTGCTTGGCAAAGGTTTCAATAAGATCTTTTTTAACCAACGTCTGTCCTTTTCTTAAGAATATTGTAAAATTTCCAAATAGTTTATTTTTCCTACAAAAACCCATGGCATACACATCGCCCATATTAAATAGTTTTTCAACTGCTTTAGATTGTAATTTTGAAAACTTAGTCGACATATCAGAAAAACCATTATCTACTTTATGTAGTTTTGCCATACTTAATTTTTTTATAGCGACATCATTTATCTCAAATTCATTTCCCATTATCTTCATGTTTAATAGCTTACGTAGTTTATCTATAGTTTTACTTATACCTACAATCTCCCTTACTTTTACTTTATTACTATCTAGATTATAAGAACAAATAGACACAATTGCATTATCAGCTAATTTACTGATTTCTTTTGCTATGTGACTATATATATCCTCTTCTAATGGCAGTTCAATCAGAGTCTTTGCAGAACTCGATAAAAAAGACAAATTTTTTGTATGTCTATCTACTAGTTCATCTCCTATTCTCTTAGTATCATAGATATCTTTTAAATTATGTTCAATAGAATCTCTAAAATGCTCAATTAATTCTTTATACTCTTTAGAATAATTATTTTCTTTAGAATCTAATACACATATAGTTCCAAAGATTTTATTATCTGGCCAAAGAATAGGATATCCCAAGTAGGATATCATATTTAATTCAATATCTGGATTAGTATTCCACTTTTTATCTTTTAATGCATTTGGGACAAGAAGTGGCTTTTTCTTATCCATAACATATTCGCAGTATAGCCCAGTATTAAGTTTCGCCTTTTCCCCTTTTTCATATATATTTTCTTTATTACTGCTCTTTAAAAAAACTTCAATTTCAGTCTTATGGACTCTCATCATCAATGCTACAGGCACATTTACAATCTTAGCGATTATATCAAGAGTTTTTTGCCAACTCTCGCACATAGTCTCAGGTATCTCAATATCATCAATAATATTGTATTTTTCTTTTTTCATTTCTTAAAAAACATATAATTTTATTTTAATAATATAAAATAATTGCTTATTTTATCAATATTTCTTTTATTTATTTAAATATCTTTCTTATTTAGTTAAGTAAAATATAAAAAATATATAATTATTATCAAATAGTAAAGTTTTTATACTTTGGAATCCTTAGATGAATAAAATACTTCGCATTATCATTAAAAAATTGGCTAATTTAAACTAGCCACTTTTTTTAATGTTCTAAAATATAAAATGGTAAATAAAAATGATCCTTCACTTTTTAAAGAACTTATTGGAAAAGAGATAATAATGCCTTATTGGGATAATAAGAAATATAAAGTTGTAAAAGGTAAACTCATTGAAGCAAAAGAAGATTTTATCAATATCTCTGGAAAAAAAGGAAGCATTATTATTCATACCAAGAACATCATAAAATTACTAGAAGATAATAAAAGTAACAAACATCTATCTCTATTAATAAAAAGGTGTGAATATTTAGACTCATTAAATTTGGATAGTGATAAAGTTATTACTTCATTAGGTGAAGTATTATGCCCCTACACAACTATGAAAGAAATTTTTGATTATATCACTAATGAACTAAAGATAAATGAAAAAATATTTGAAAACTTTCCCCAGTTATTCTCTCTTTCTGCTGACACTATAAGAACTAAATTTGATTTAATGAAAAAATTAAAATTAAGCAAAAATTTTGTGTATAAGTACCCCCAGATATTCTGCTTATCTACTAATACAATCCAAAAAAAATTTAATTATTTGACCTCTGATATTGGTATTAGTAACAACAGTTTAGAAAGATATCCTGCTTTATTCAGTTTATCAGAGGGATACCTTGGACAAAAAGTAAAATATATCACAAAAGATCTTGGAATTAGTATGCATAAATTAAAAAAGAATCCTCAACTATTAAGATTATCATTAGATTCTCTGAAAGAGAAAAAGAAGATTGTATTTCAAAAATTAAAATTCAGCAGCAAGATAATTGAGAAGTTTCCACAGATATTTAGTTTTTCTGAAGAAACACTTAAGAAGAAAGTAAAATTTATTGAATCAAATCTGGGATTAGATAAAGATTCTATTGAACTATATCCTTCAATATTGGGTTTGTCTGAAGATAAATTAGAATACAGAGTAAATTTTCTATTAAAGACTATTAACCTAGATCATGATTTGATAAGGTCCTACCCTTCTTTAATTGGATCAACAACTGAAAAAATTGAAGCTACCTACAAATATGTAACAGATGTCATGATATTTCCAAAAAAAGATATTGAGAAATTTCCGATACTCCTTACATGTTCACTAAATAGAATAAAAGAATGCTACGCTTATTTAACAGAAGAACTTAAATTCAAAAGAAAACAGTTAGATCTAAGGAAAATAATCTGGAGCATTAAAAAGGATGATATTGAGAGGAACATTGATTATTTAGAAGACACATTTGGTAGGAAAATGCCATTTAAACTAGATTACAAATCTAACCCAAACATATTGTTAAAAAAACACGATACATTTAAGAAAATAGTATGTATAAATAAAAATTAAATTAAAATCTGTAATCCACATTATTCTTATATTTTGAAAGAAAAATAGCCCCGGGCAGACTTTCGATGCAAGACATTGTCTTAACATTTCGAACTGCCGTCAAAAGGTCCAGAACCTTTTATGCTTGACCACTACACTACGGGGCTAACTATTTATTTCTTCTTTTTAGATTTTTATATTTCTTTATAAAATTATTGAAAATTTAAAAATAGATTTTCAATCCATTAAACCATAAATGGTCTGAGTTATTGGCAAGATTTATAAATAGTCCATATTTCACAATTAGATAATGGGTCCTTAGCTCAGCCTGGTCAGAGCGAAAGACTCTTAATCTTTAGGCCG
>CAYUUQ010000068.1:0-6912 GCA_964447875.1 uncultured Methanosarcinales archaeon
TGCAGAAAAAGATGGCTTTGAAGTTATGACAATAGCTGAGGCTGCAGAAAAAGCAGACATTATTCACATGTTATTGCCAGACGAATTCCATGGACCAGTCTATAAAGAACAAATAGAACCACATATGAAGGAAGGAAAAGTACTCTCTTGTTCACATGGTTTTAACATTGTTTACAAACAGATTGTTCCGCCTGAATCAGTTGACGTAATAATGGTTGCTCCAAAAGCACCAGCAACAGAAGAACTAAAAGCATATAATGAAGGATTTGGAGTTCCAGGCTTAATTGCAGTAGGTAAAGATGCTTCAGGTAAAGCAAAGGATATTGCTCTTGGAATGGCAAAAGCAATGAAGTTCACAAAGGCAGGAGTTTTAGAGTGTACATTTGAACAAGAAACTTATGAAGATCTGTTTGGAGAACAAAATGTTCTTTGCGGAGGATGTGTTGATATCATTAAATATGGTTTCGAAACATTAACAGAAGCTGGTTATCCACCAGAAATGGCATATTTTGAATGTCTGCATGAATTAAAGTTAATTGTTGACTTAATCTTTGAAGGAGGAATCCAAAAGATGAATGCAGTTATTTCAAATACAGCTGAATTTGGTGAATACTACAATGGTCCAAAGATCATCGGTCCTGAAGTAAAGGAAAAGATGAAAGAATCTTTGAAAAGAATCGAAGATGGAACATTTGCTAAAGACTGGCTCTCCGAAAACGCAGCAGGTAAACCAAATCTATTAGCTAAAAGAAAAGCTCTTGGTGATCATCCAATAGAAATTGTTGGAAAGAAAATCAGAGCCTTATTTGAGAAAGCAGAATAAATTTCTGAATTTTTTTCTTTTTATTTATTTTTTTAACAAATCTTAAATAATAGTTAATCATATTTCGATTATGGCTAAATTTCCATTCTTAAAATACAAACCAACTAAGATAGTTTGTGTTGGGTTAAATTATCATCTCCATGCTAAAGAACTTAATATGAATACACCTCGTCATCCGATCATATTCTTAAAACCTGTTTCATCTTTAAACAGCAATAAAAAACCCATTCTTTATCCAAAGATATCTAAAAGAGTTGACTATGAAGCAGAATTGGCTGTTGTAATAAAAAAAAGAGCAAGATGCATCAACCCTAACCAAGTAAAGAAATACGTTGCAGGTTTTACTTGTTTAAACGATGTTACAGCGAGAGATTTACAAAAGCTAGATGGTCAGTGGACAAGGGCAAAAGGATTTAACACATTTTGCCCAATAGGCCCAAAACTAGTTCCCTGGGATAAAATAAAAAACCCAAATAAACTAAAGATCCAGGCAATATTAAACGATAAAATAGTCCAAAACTCTAATACATCTGATTTTATATTCAAAGTTGAAGAAGTTATTTCTTTTATTTCTCAGGTTATGACATTAATGCCCGGAGATATAGTATCTACTGGAACACCTCCAGGAATAGGTCCTATGAAAAAAGGAGATACAATAGAAATCAAGATCGAAAAGATTGGTTCTTTAATTAACTATATCAAATAGTTATTAATTCAGTAGGTCTTACTCTATTAGAAACATGTATCTTAAGTTTCTTCAAGTCTTCTCTATGTTCAATTAATCCTTTTATTGTTTTTAATGCAATATCTTCAGTATTATTATTCTCGCTAAGATGACTTAATACAAGATGTTTAAGTTTAGAACTAGCATGCTGCAAAACAAGTAGTGCTGCATTATAGTTGCTTAAATGACCATGGTCTGATGCAACTCTTCTTTTAAGATATATTGGGTATGGTCCTTTTTGTAACATATCAATATCATGGTTACTTTCTAAAAATATGACATTAGAGTCTTTAGTATGTTCTATAACATTATTACATGCAATCCCAATATCAGTCATAACACTTACTTTCTTATTACTATTCATTACAGAATAACTAACCGGATCATTTGCATCATGATTTTTAGAAAAAGGTAATATCTTAATACCATTAAGGTCAAAAATCTTATCCTTTGATATAAAATTGATTAAACTAGCCTCATTTGTCAACACATTACAATGATCATAACATTTTTCTGTTACAAAAACAGGAATAGAATATTTTCTGGATAATACATCAATCCCTCTTATGTGGTCAGAATGTTCATGCGTAACAAATATTCCATTTAATGAAGAAGCATCCTTTCCTAAATCATCCATTCTTTGAACAATTTGTTTGGCACTTATCCCAGCATCAACTAAAAACGAAGTACCTTCTACCTCAATAAAAAAACAGTTTCCAGAACTTCCAGATGCTAATGCTGCTGTTTGCATTTTTTTTATTTTTCTATTTTTATTTATAAGTATTTGTATTATTTATGGTATAATTTAAATATAATCTTTAAATCACCAATAAATTATGAAATACACCACATCACAAATAAAAAGAACATTTATAGTTAAATTCGAACACGATGATGATTTTCTAAAAGAATTAACTGGTTTAATAAAAAAAGAGAACATCAAAGCAGGATTAATCAACTTATTAGGTGCACTTCAAGAATCAGAGTTTGTTGTCGGGCCAAAAGAAAACAAGGTTCCACCAGAAGCAATCTATAACAAACTAGAAAAACCAAGAGAACTTCTTGGTATTGGAACCATATTTTGGAAAGGAGATGAGCCAAAAGTACATCTTCATGCAGGTATTGGTAGAGAAGATAAAGTTAACATAGGGTGTATAAGAAAGAATTCAAAAATATTCTTAATTATTGAAGCAATAATCTTTGAACTTGATTCAACTGCTGAAAGAGTTCATGATCCAAAAACCAATCTGGATATACTTGAGCTATAATTGTACCTAAAAAGTACAACATATATTTATATACTCCTCTATTTTCACTATTTTAGGTGATATTATGCGTTCAGAAATATTAAAGAAAGGAGCAGAAACTCTGCCACATAGAGCTTTATTGATGTCAGCAGGTGTAAAGGCTGAAGCTTTTGATAAGAATAAACCATTCATAGGGGTAGCAAATTCTTATAATGATTTGATTCCAGGCCACATTCATCTTGATGAATTAACAAAAGAAGTTAAGCGAGGCATAAGGGATGCAGGTGGTGTTCCTTTTGAATGGGGTGTTCCTGGTGTTTGTGATGGTATCGCTATGTTTGCAGAGATGCGTCTAAGTCTTCCAAGTAGAGAAAATATCGCAGATAACATAGAGATAATGATGTTATCCCATAGCCTAGATGGATGGGTTGGTGTAACTAATTGTGATAAGATAACTCCTGGTATGTTAATGGCAGCAGGACGTTTAGATATTCCTTCAATGATTCTAACTGGTGGACCAATGGTTGCAAACACAGATGAAAAAGGAAATAAATGTCATCCTATCCAAGGTTTCGGTTTAACTGGTGAAGTTAAAGCTGGAAAAATAACAGAAGAAGAAGCAGAACTAAAGATGAGAAAATGTATGGGTTGTGGTGCAGGGAGCTGTGTAGGTTTATTTACAGCTAACACAATGGCATGTTTTACTGAAACAGTAGGTATGAGTATTACAGGTTGTGCATCAACTCCAGCATTAGATCCAGAAAAGAAAAAACAAGCTTATGAAACAGGCAAAAGAATAGTCGAACTTGCTAAGAACAATATACAACCGTCTTCAATCATGACAAAAGGAGCAATTGAAAACGGAATAAGAATTGATATGGCTATGGGTGGTTCAACTAATGCAGTATTACATATTCCTGCAGTAGCTAGAGAACTTGGTATAGAAGTTGAAGTTGACAAATTTGACGAAATAGCAAAGGAAACTCCAAATATCTGCAAGCTAATCCCAGCAGGAACTTATGAGATGGCAGACTTACATAAAGCAGGGGGAATCCCAGCAGTTCTTAATGTACTAAAAGATATGCTAAACGATGCTCCAACAGTAAATAACAAGAACATAAAAGATATAGCAGCTGAAGCAAAAGTTTTAGATAACGATGTAATCAGATCATTAGATAATCCATATTTTGCACAAGGCGGAATTGCTGTTCTGAAAGGAAACATTGCATCTTCTTCAGTAATAAAACAAACAGCAGTAGAACCAGACATGATGGAACATACTGGTCCAGCAAAAGTCTTCACTTCAGAACCAGACTTACTAAAAGCAATTGAAGAAAAGAAAATTGAAGAAGGAGATGTAGTTGTCTTAAACTTTATGGGGCCAGCCGGTGCACCAGGTATGCCTGAGATGTTAACTCCAACAGATGCAATTAAAGGCGCAGGCTATAAGAAAGTTGCATTGATTACAGATGGAAGATTTTCAGGTGGAACTAGTGGTCCTTGCATAGGTCATATAGAGATGGAAGCTTACAATGGAGGACCAATCGGAGCAATTAAAGATGGAGACATAATAGAAATCTCAGTTCCAAACCGTTCTTTGAATGTAAAACTAACTGACGAAGAAATTGCAGCAAGATTAAAAGAGATAAAACCGCCAGTAAGAAAGACAACACCTTTCTTAGATGCATTTAGAATAAAGTTTGCTGGAAAGAACTGTTATTGTAAGTGTGTGTAAAGATTTATATACTTTCTTTTTTTAATTATTTTTTATGAACATACTAGAAGTAGTATTACCTGTATTCTTGATAATATTATTAGGTTTTATCATAGGAAAAAAGAAAAAAGTCAATACACAAACCTTAACAGACTTAATTGTATACATAACAGCACCAGCCTTAATCTTTTCATCAATAACTAAAAGTGATATAAACTTAACAGATTTCTCAATAATTGCAGTATCTGCATTAGCAATAATTATCACAATGGCTTTATTAACATTTATATTCCTTAAACTGACAAAATCAAAAATGAATGGATTATATCTTCCAATGTCTGTTGGAAATACATCATATATTGGTTATCCAGTTGCATTATTTGCTTTTGGCATCGCAGGACTATCAAGAGCAGTTGTCTATGATATGATGTCAGGATTATTCTTATACACATTTGGGATATATATCATTCACCATAAAAATGATATAAAAGAAGTTTTCAAAATTCCTTTACTATATGCAACAATCATAGGAATACTATTCAACATCTTTACTATAACAGTACCAACTATGATTCATACACCATTAGAGATGATTGGTATGGCAACTATTCCATTAGCACTGTTAATCTTAGGGTATAAACTAACAGAAATTAAAATTAAATCAGCAAAAGTAGCATTCTTAGCCTCAATATTCAAAATAAGTATGGGTTTTATCCTTGCTATAGCATTAACATCTTTATTTAATCTTCAAGGCTTAGTAAGAAATATAATAATACTTCAAGCAGCAATGCCTTCTGCTGTTATGTCAATGATTCTAACTGCAAAATACAAAAGAGATGCAGCATGCGTTGCAACAACTGTTTTAATAACAACTTTGATATCAATAGTGACTATCCCACTACTACTTTGGTTTTTGGGTTGAATTCTTTTTTAGACAGAAATAGAAATATTTTTAAATAAAATTCTATCCCGTGCTTTAAAGGTGGTTATTATGGATGAAACTGAATTTATATGGATGGATGGAAAATTAGTTCCTTGGAAAGATGCTAAAGTTCATGTACTTACACACACATTACATTATGGATTAGGCGTTTTTGAAGGTGTAAGATTTTATGAAACAGATAAGGGTCCAGCAGTATTTCGTCTAAACGATCATACTAAAAGATTATTTAACGGTGCAAAGGAAGCTATGATGAAAGTTCCTTATACCGAACAACAAATTAACGAAGCTACTTTGGAAACCATAAAGGAAAATAGTGTCAACTCAGGTTACATTAGACCATTAATCTTCTATGGTTATGGAAAGATGGGACTAGACCCTCATGGAGCTCCAGTTAATGTGTCAATAGCAGTTTGGCCTTGGGGTTCTTACTTAGGCGAATCAGCAGTTCAGGTTAAGACATCTGACTTTATAAGGATCCATCCTAAGTCAACTCATGCCGAATGTAAATTCTGCGGCCATTATGTTAATTCAATTTTTGCAAGTTGTGAAGCAAAAGAACACGGCTATCAAGAAGCTATTCTTTTAGACTACCAAGGAAACATTGCAGAAGGCCCAGGTGAAAACATATTCATAATCAAAAACGGGATAATTTACACCCCTCCTTTAGGAAATGTACTTCCTGGAATAACTCGTGATTCAATAACAACTATCGCAAAAGATGAAGGCTATTCAGTTGAAGAAAAAACACTGACAAAAGAAGATATACAAGATGCAGACGAAGCTTTTTTTACAGGTACAGCTGCTGAAGTAACACCGATTGCATCATTAGATGGAAAAAAGATAGGTGTAGAAGCTCCAGGACCAATAACAAAGAAACTTAAAAGCATATATATGGATGCAGTACATGGCAAATTAGAGAAATATAAAGATTGGCTTAGTTATGTTAACTAATTCTTATTTATATTAGCCATATTACAATTGAAACAATGATTCCTAATATTATTCCAGTTAATACTTCAACTGGTTTGTGACCTAAAGCATAATCAAAACTATGTATCTTTAATTTCTGTTTCTTGATAATTTGATTAACTGCTTTAGCCTCTTCACCTGCAGTTCTTCTAACACCCATAGAATCTGTAACTATAATGATAAATAATACTAAAGCTATCGCACTTAAACTACTAATCCCTTGGTCAAAAAGTAGCGATACCAATAAAGAACTAACTAATGCAGAATGAGTTGAAGGCATTCCACCAGTAACAATTATATCAGGTATTGAAAATCCTTTTCTATCTTTTATATGATTCAACACAACCTTGCTGCCCTGAGATATAATCCCAGCGATAATAACTGTCATAAATACTTTATTTATCATATTATATATTTTAAGAACATTAGTTAATAAACTTTATGGTAAAAGAAGTGGGCAAGCACGCCCAAAGATTGATAAAAACAAAATAT
>CAYUUQ010000069.1:0-6446 GCA_964447875.1 uncultured Methanosarcinales archaeon
TTTCATGATATCAAGGAGGGTAAAATCAATCTGATTGCTGCTGGACATTATGCAACGGAAACTTTAGGTGTTAAGGCGCTTGCAGAAGTTTTGGAGAAAAAATTCAATGTCAAAACAAAATTTATAGATGTTCCAACAGGACTTTAGGTAAGTTTTTTATATCAAACATATTCTTTTAATTTAAAATGGCAGACGTAGGAGATAAAATTAAACTTGTTACAAAACAGGCAACATATGAGGGTATTTTAATGCCTAGACCGGAATTTCTTGGGAAAGGATATACAATAATTAAGCTTGTTTCAGGATATAATATTAGTATTGATGATAAGAAAATTGAAAAGATTGAAGTTGTTGAAAAATTATCAAAAAAAGAGGCAAAATCAAAAACAGTTAAGAAAAATTCTAAACTTCCTACAATTTCTATTTTGCATACAGGAGGAACAATTGCATCTAAAGTTGATTATAGAACTGGTGGAGTAAATTCAACATTTTCTCCTTCAGAATTAGTGGGATTATTTCCAGAACTTGCAGATATTGCAAATATTGATTCAGAACTTATTGCAAATATGTGGTCAGATGATTTTCGTTTTGCTCATCTCAAAATGATTGCAAAGACTATTGAGAAACATGTTAAGAAAGGATCAGATGGAATAATAATCGGGATGGGGACGGATAATCTTGCAGTTGCTGCTGCAGGGCTTGCGTTTGTGCTTGAAGAAAGTCCAGTGCCTGTTATATTTGTAGGTGCGCAGAGAAGTTCTGACAGGCCATCAACAGATGCGGCAATGAATTTGATATGTGCAGCAGAGTTTATTGTGAATACTGATTTTACAGGTGTTGCTGTTTGTATGCATTCTGGAGCAGATGATACATTATGTTCAATACTTCCTGCAACAAAAACAAAGAAGATGCATACTTCAAGAAGGGATGCATTTAAACCAGTAAATGATACTGAGATTGCATTAGTTGATTATAAGACGAGAAAGGTTGAACAAATCAAGAAGGATATTTCTAAGGGCAAAAAGCTTGTTATTAAATCAGACTTTGAAGAAAAAGTAGGTTTGTTAAAAATTTCTATTAATATGTTTCCAGAACAGTTTGAATTCTATAAAGGATGGAAAGGACTTGTAATTGAAGGGACCGGCTTAGGTCAAGCGCCAGGTCAAGTTCCAAACGAAGAGTGTAATATTCATAAAAAAATTTATCCAGCAATAAAGTCTGTTATTGATTCTGGTTGTGTGGTTGTTATGACCTCTAACTGTATAAATGGAAGAGTTAATATGAATGTTTATGATAAGGGACGAGATCTTCAAGAGCTTGGAATAATTCCAGGAGAAGACATGCTTACAGATACTGCTTTTGTGAAACTCTCATGGCTTCTTGCTAATGAGAAGAATCCAAAGGAACTTGTTAGAAAGAATTTGCGTGGAGAAATAAACGAGAGAATTCTTCAGTAATTATAAATCAATTCTTTTTCCAGTAACTGAAGAAATGTTTACGATTCTTGACATCCCTTTTGTTCTATATTTAATTTGGTAAAATGGATAATGTAGTGTTTCACAATCGACTAGTTCTGCACCATAAACGTTGTTGATGATTTTCTCGATATGTGTTTCGTTAATTTTTTGTTCAATACTATCTCCTTCAATACTTTCATTTACTAATATTGGGTTTGATTTTATTCGTTTTAGACTTCTAAGTGAAACGTGTTTTGCAGTTTTCCATTGGCCTTTGTCTTTATGTGGAATTATAACACCTTTTTTTTGCATGCCTTTTAGTGAACTGTTAATGCTTTTTTCTTCCATTCTTGTTTTTGATTTAATTTTGCTTGCTGAGATAGGTTTTTTTGCCATCTGGCTAAGAACTGTAAGATCTGCAGTGGATAATCCCATTAATTCTGAAACTTTTATTGAAGTTTCAAATTTATCATCAACATTCTTTATGTCTCCAGTTACACCGTCAAAGAATATGTCATATTCCATCTGTTCTTTTTTGATAAGACCAGAGCTTGCTTGGACAGTCGCTTTGATTATGGGATGCTTGTATAGTTTGTAAGAATCAAGTTGTTCTTTTGGTCCGAATACACCGTATTGTCTTTTTTTGTGTCTATCGATTAAATCATGAATTTCAAAATCGTCAACATTGTGTGGGAATCCGAACTTAATTCCTTGTTTTGGTTTACTTGTTTTTGTAACTTTTTCTTTCTTTTTTGGTGAAAGTTTTTTAACGTCATTTTCTGTCAGAGTTTTGTGTTCGCTAAGTAACCATCTCACTTTAACTTCTTGCACTTCCTTAAAAAGATCTGGACAAAATAAAAGGAATTCTCCAGGCTGAAGTTTAGGAAGTTTCTCAATAATCATATCCATGTTGTCTTTTGAAAGAGATTTGAGTGATTCTTTTACTTTTTCTCTGTCTTGTTTTGTGGTGAGCCTTCCAATTGCCCAGGTTCCAAATTGTGCGAATGCTTTGTAATCGATGTCACCAGGATTTTGTGTTGAAAGGATACAACCTAGTCCGTATTTTCGGGCTTGTTTGAATAATAAATTTAGTATAGGTTTTGTTGCAGGTTTTAGTGCACCCGCAGGGATGTATTCTGCTACTTCGTCGATGTAGAATAATGCTTGTAGATGTGGTTTTGGATTTTCAAGCATCCATTCGTAAAGTGATGTAGCAATCATTGATAAGAAAAATTCTTTATTTTGTTTTGTATCAAGAGAATTCAAATAAATAATTGAGATGTTTCCTGGTTTTAGCATCTTTTTAACATCTAATGATTCTCCAAAATTAAACAGGAGTTCGTTTTGTCCTATCGTTAAGAACTTGACTTTTTTTGCTAGTTCTGGTGCAATGTCGAGAAATGCTTCTGCTTCGTTTTTTACATCAGCAGGCAGATTTAGGATTAACTCTGAAAGTTGATTGAAATTTTTTAGTACAATCCCTTTCTGACATGCATGCGAGAGAATTAGATATAACATTGCTTGTGCGGATTTTCCCTTATCTTTATCTACGTTATAGTTGAGAAGTTTGCAAATTGATGTGGAAATTTGATCTAGGATTGAAATTTTGTCTTCTTTGTCCATATCGCACTTTGGAAGGTTTAATGGATTAATACACAAAGGTGTACCTTTTGAAGAAGTTGGAGTGTATACCGTTATTTTGGATTTTCCGAGTTTGTTATTATGCATAGCTAAGGATGCAATGTCTCCTTGTGGGTCTACAAGAATAGATGGAATGTTCTTTAGTGCTGATTCTTCTATTACAGCTTTACAAAGAACAGTCTTTCCTGATCCAGACCCTCCAAGTGCTATGAAATGTTTTTTAAGAGTCTCGAGATCATATAAGAAAGTCTTTTCGCCAGTCTTACCTAAATTAGCGTTCATGTCCCCCATAAGACAGGATTAGTGTATTGTCCTTTATAAATTTAGCGCCGGCTGGGTCAATGTTTTTTCCTTTCGAAGAATCTCATATCAATAGCTATCCCGGTTGCTAGTAGAAGGGCTTTTTCTTCTTGGTTTGTTATGAGGCTAAAGTCTATAAGAAAGTTGTCTGCATCGGTGAAAATTTCTTTTGCACCAGACCATTTTTTTAGAATTTTGCTTACTTTAGTCTTATTTTTGAATATATCATATGTCCATATGTGTGGAAATTTGGAAATGCATGTGAATTTCAATTGGTTGTTCCCGTCATAAATCTCAAGAATTCTGTTGAACCATGCAAATTTTTGATTAATATGACCAATAATACGTCCACTTGGCTCTTTAACAGTATGTTTTGCTAATATAAAGAAGAATTCTCTTTCAAGTGTAAGTTGTGTTGTCTTGTCGTTATTTATGAAATTGATTAGATATGGTCTATTCATTGCTAGGAATTGTCTTGCAAGCATGTGTCCTTTTTCTTCATATGCGTACAAAACCTGTTTCCCTTCTTCGGTATTTATACTGTATTTGTTTCTTGTTTCGAAATTTGTGAATATTTCTACATTCTCAATTTGTTGATTGATAATCAATTTATTTTGTGAGATTTCCATTTTATGATAGTTCTAATTTTTTGACTATTTAATCTTTTTCTTTATTCTGGAGTAAGAACTATAAATTTAAATATGATAAAATCCGAAAAAGTCTCTATGAAGGAAAATGACAGGTTTGTAAACAAAATATCGTTTGTTTTCTTTATTTTCGGTGTAGTAATATCGATACTTGCTCCGTTTATACCGTTTGTTCAATATTCAGAAGAATTGAAGATTCTAATACTACTTGTTGTTGGAGTCTTTGCAGGGCTTTTTAATATTACAAAGATTGACCAGAAGGATTTTCTTGTTTCTGGAGGAGTCTATGTTGTAGTTGTTGCAATATTCCCGGATTTGATGAATGGATTATATTTAACAAAACTCGTCGGAATACTTCAGAATATTGCTATTTTCATTTTTCCGGGTGTTATTTTCTCGGCTTTATCAATAATATTTGATAAGATTCATATTCGTGACAATAGAAAAGTCGAATATAAAGACATTACAGCAGATCATGCATGGACTTTTGTTGTTTTTGCAGCAGTAATTGTGGTTTTTGTTCAAATAATACTTGAGTTTTTCTTTGAAACTGCAAATTATACAAATCTTTTATTGATAATGGAGTTTGTTACGTTTGCAATATTTTTAATAGATCTGTTTGTGCTTTATTTTAGGCATAAAAACAGATCACAGTTCTTTAAAGATTGCTGGCTTGACATCATTGCGACAATACCATTCTCATATTTGAAAGTGACAAAGATATTTAGGGCTTTTAAGATTGTACGAGGAGTGTCGAAAGCGTCAAAAGCTGCAAAGTTCATTAAGATTCATAAGGGGCTCAAATATTTTTCAAGAAAGTCTGATTTTAACAAGTATATGCAAATTAAGACTAAGAAAAAGAAGAAAAAATAATTCTGAAGATGAAATACGCAATTGGTATTGATCTAGGTGGCACGAAAATAGAAGGTGTTCTTATAGATGAAAAAGGGCGTATTAAGAAGAAGGTTCGAGTGCCTACTGAGGCGAATAAGAGTAAAAAGAAGATAATTGGCAATATTGCTACTGTTGTGAAAGCTCTGTTAAGAAAGGGGGTTGTTGGGGTTGGAATTGGTACTCCAGGGTTTGTAGTTAAGGGTAAACTGACTCTGATTAAGAATGTTCCAAAATTAATGGGTGTTAATCTTGCAAAAGAAGTTTCTAAGGCTACAAAAATAAAGAATGTTGTTGTTGCAAATGATGCAAACTGTTTTGCTTTGGCTGAGAATAAGTTTGGAGCAGGCAAGAAAACAAAGAACATGCTTGGTGTGATAATTGGTACAGGTTTTGGTATGGGAATCATCATTGATGGTAAAATTTATGCTGGCTCTAAAGGAGGAGCGGGAGAGATTGGTCATATGACAAAGAGTCCAACTGGTCCGTATTGTACATGCGGGAAACGAGGACACTTGGAAGCGTTTGCATCTGGTCCTGCAATAGTTAAGCGATATGATAAGATTGGCGGGGCAATTACAGATCCAGATCCTGCAAAGATATTCAAATCAAAAGAAATTAAAGCAAAAAAAATAGTTGATAATACTCTTGATATAATTTCTATTACCTTTGCAAATCTGATATCTTCATTTGATCCTCAGATGATTGTTGTAGGTGGCGGCGTGTCAAACATTAATTTCTATTCAGAGATTAGAAAGCGTGTGAAAAAGTACGTGTTTGATGATCTTTATACAGGTGTGAGGATTGTTAAGAATAAGCTTGGCGATAGTTCTGGTGTGCTTGGTGCTGCTGCTTTAGTTCTTGACTGATTTTTTCCATTCTTTTTCAAAAATATCTTTAAAGAATTTAGTCACTTCATCAATTTTTATTGTGAATATTGATGTCTCTACGTCTTTGTACATGATTGCTACTTTGTTTGCATATATGAAAATATCTGTTTTGCTTTTTTTATTAGTTTTTTTTATTTTTGTAAGTGGTTTGTCTTGACTATCATAGCTTTTTATCATTCTTAGAGGTATTTTTTTTGTAATTCTTCTTTTGTCGTTTTCTTTGTATTCTTTCTCTAACTCTTGACTGTTTTTTGAAAGATGTAAAGCACAGATTTCTTTTCATTTGATAATCTCGTCCATGAGAACTGACCTTAGTCCAAGTTTTCCCTGAAGGTGATTAATTACCTGGCTGTCTTTGGTTGTCTGGTAATCTGCAGAAAGTGAAGGGATATTTTTATTTACTTCATCAATGTTTTTTAAAAAAGTATTCTTGATATTATTAAGACCACATGCGCTAAAGAATTCTTTATTCTTTTCCATTTCACTTTTTATGAAATCCTTTTCTTTAAGTGTTCTAAGAATTATTCTTACACTTTGCCTGTGCATCCCTGTAGCCTGTGCAATCTGTCCCTTCGTTGCTCTTTTTAGGTATATGATTGATTTGAATACGTGAAATTGTT
>CAYUUQ010000069.1:6476-6857 GCA_964447875.1 uncultured Methanosarcinales archaeon
ATTTGAAATATACCTTCATGTTTTTTGTATAATCGTTGTCGTCTATAAAGAATCCTTTTTCTTCTGGGATAGAATATATTAGAAATACATTATCATAAAATATTGCAACTATTTTGGCGTTGTTTGAGATTTTTATTTTTTGAGGTCTTATGTTCTTTTCAAAGAATTGAAAATATGGTTCATTTTGGAGTTTTTTAATCCCTTGGCCGAAGTATAGTGTTGTTTTTGAGTTGATATTTTTTATGATTTTTAGGAATGACTGTTTTGTTGTTATGTAATTCATATGGATTGGTCTTTTGTTCTCAGAAAATATTTGGTTAAGATTCTCAAATTCATTTTCTACATCTTTTTTTTCTTCTTCAATCAAAAATGAGAGCATGT
>CAYUUQ010000070.1:0-1963 GCA_964447875.1 uncultured Methanosarcinales archaeon
TTACATGAAGCATTGATAGGTTATGGATTTGATGGAAGCAGGTTGTATTCTGACTTAAAGAATGTATTATCTGCTGCACGGCCAAGTGTAGTTATTCATGGTATTCTTGAAAGATATGATCTGTTGGATGAGACTGAAACTGAAGAATTTATACAAAGACAATCTGATAAGCTTGGGCATGGTCATGATCCAGCAAGAGATTATCTTGTTTTTCAGGAGTTAGTTGATTTTATGCAGGCTAATCATTATGTTCTTATTGCACAAGATAGTGTTTCTCAACCATTGTTGGAAGATCATCCGGATGCATGGACTTTTAAGATAGGTGTTTTTAGAAATGAAGATAGTTAACCCTGTAATATTTGTAATTGATGTACAGAATGATCTCTGTTCAAAAGAAGGCATTGCAAGTAAGGCAGGATACGATACTTCTAATATCAGAAAAATAATCCCAAACATCTCTAAGTTTATAGGGGGTTCAAGAAAAGAGGGGGTACCAATAGTATTTATTATATCTCATTATGATAAAGAATATTTGACTTATAATATCATGGAGTTTTATTTTCTAAAGGGGTTTGATAATTTTTGTAATTCTAAAAGTAATGGATCTGATTTTTATAAGATAAAACCAAAATCAGGAGATAAAATTATCATAAAACACAGATATGATGCATTCATAAATCCAGATTTAGATGTTTTTCTTAAGAAAAACAATATAAAGACGATAATCCTTACTGGATGTCAGACAGATGTTTGTGTTGATTCAACAGCAAGAAGCGCTTTTATGAAAGGTTACAATATCATATTGATAAAAGGTTGTCTAGCTTCTTTAAATGAATCAAATCATAAATATTCATTAAAGTTTATGCAGGATATGTATAATGCTCAGTTAAGGGATTTAAAACCATTAAGAAAGAATAAATAACCTAGCTAAGTTTTATAAATAGAACATGATTTTTGATAAGGATATGGATAGACGAGATAGTATATATGATAGAATTGGATTTGTGGGTCTTTACAGAGTAGTTAGAGGTTCAATTCCGTGGTATTCTTGTACTGAACACTATATGGGTATATACAAGGGTTTACTTGAAGAAGCAACAAATTTAAATGATCTTATGGCAGAACATACCAGGCACAATCTTTTAGATAAAAGATTTGGAAAAGGTAGACCAAGATTTATGAAAGTATCTAAGATTCTTGCTGAGAGATATAATATAGAAATAAGATAATTAATTTTTCCAGGCTTTTTCAAATTCTTTGACCATTTCTTTATCTTGATCGCATAAAAGAATTTCTCTTATTGATTTTGGTTCAAAATTAACTATAACTTCAAGAATTGCTTTAGCTGCTTTATCTTTTGGGATCTGGCCAACACCTGTTCCCATTCCTGGGATTGCTATTGTCTTTAGATCTCCATCATCTGCAACCTTTAATGCAGCTAAAGTTGCTTCTTTTACATTATCTATAGTAGTTAAAGCTCCTGGCTGCTCCATTGTTGGAGAATGAATAATATGTTTACAACGTAGATTTCCTGATGTAGTTAAAATAGCATGACCTAGTGGGATAGGTGCTTTTTCTATTGCTGCGAGTTCTATTTCACTTCCGCCTTTTTCTTTTATTGCTCCGGCTACTCCACCACCCATAAACCCATAAGAATTTGCAGGGTTGACAATAGCGTCAACTTCTTCAGCTGTTATATCTCCTAATTCTATTTCTATTCTCATTTTATCTGAAAAAATCCAACTTAGGTATTCCCTTTGCTATTAGGAGTAATGCTTTGATTAAAAATATTACTATTAATAGTCTAACTCCGAATATCCAAAAGAATGAAGCACCTATAACTACAAAGATTAATGTGTCTTCGATTATTGCATGAAACATTGATACTATTGAAGTTACTATACTCATCTGTCTTTTGTTCACTATGTTCAAAGGTTTTAAGAATTTTTACAGGTATTGTCTC
>CAYUUQ010000070.1:1973-6755 GCA_964447875.1 uncultured Methanosarcinales archaeon
TATAGTTTAATAGTATACCTGACCCTATTGCTAGGCCAATTAAAACCCCAGGAACTAAAGGAAATATTGCTTTTTTTGGAAGTTCATACCAATTTGTTATGAACTTCATCTTTTCTGCAATTTTATCAAGTAGTCCTGTTGTAAATAGTATCTCGAATATCACCATCATTGGAAGAATGATATATGCCATTTTCCAGATTATATTTAAGCTTGTTAATCCGGCTTCCTGAATTATTGATATTATATCCATCTACATCATCACACTTATTGTATATCCTAAGGTTAATGCAGTTATGAATCTTAGTGTAAATATTTTAACTACACTTACATCTAGTTTTCTTATCACTGCTGCTTCTAAAATCCAGCCATGGCATGTCAGAATCATTGCTGCAATAGTTGTTATCTGAACAGGCGTTAAAGTTAAAGTAAGTATTATTCCAATTGCTGAGTACATACTTATGAACATTCCAAGGACGATTGCAAATGCTGCTTCGCCTGGAAGGCCGAAGACTGACATAGTTGGCTGTAAAAAGTCTGCTATTTGCTGAAATAAAGGAGTATATTTAAGAAAAGTCATTATAAATATTGTAGGAACAATAATCTTACCTAAATCCCAAACTACTTTGAATCCTGATTTAATGCCGTCTTTGATTGCTTTTCTCATTTGATATTATCTGGGATTAGATTTAGTTCTTTTTCTATATCTTTTGCTATTTTCGTTAGTAGTTCTAGTCCGTTATTCATTAAATTATATTTTTTATTTATGTAATTTATTCTTTTTTGCAGTGGAACGATCTTATTTTCAATAACTCTTTTATCTGCATAGAATAATATCTTACTGTAGATTGTTTTAGGGGGATTTAATATACCATGTTCACCGATGATTTCAGCTAGATGGTGAAATTGTCTTGATTTAAGAAATTCCTCTCCTGCTTTTATGTGATTAGGTTTAACTTTTTCTATATCATGAAGTAGTGCTGATGCTACTAGCATATCTGGATTTATTTTATGATTGTCCTTTATTTGATCATATATTTGTAATGCTGCTTTTGCTACTGCAACAGAGTGTGCTATGATATTTTTTGGAACTTTGTTTTCTTTTAGAAGCAAGTAACACTCTTCTTTTGTTGGAATTTTCATCTTTTTTTGAGGAACTTTATTAGTTTTAAAATTGCTTTTTTTCTGAATTTCTTCTCATGATCTCCTAATTCACCATAAGTTTTACGTTTTTTTTCTGGTATTGTTATGGGATCATGTCCAAATCCTTTATTTCCCCTAATCTTCCCGCTAATAGATACTTTTTCAGTTCCTAAGAAAGATATTGGTTCTTTTCCAGGTTCACAATAGCCTATTGCAGATTTGTATTCTGCTTTACGGTTTTTTACACCTTTCATAAGTTTTAAGATTCCTTTTAATCCTATTCTTTTATGGATATAGGCTGAATTAGTTCCAGGAATACCATTTAATGCTTCTATGAATAGTCCGGAATCTTCTACAACAATTGGTTTTTTTACAATCTCTGCAAGTTGTTTTGCAGCTAGTTCTGCTATTTCCTGAGGATCATCAGCTCTAAGTTCAGGATAATCTATTGCTAACTGTTCTACTTGAACTTTTGGTTCTAGAATTTGCTTAAATTCTTTAACCTTGCCTTTATTGCAGGTTATTAAGAATATTTTCATCTTAAAAGAATAAAAATTATTCTTTAGCTGGCGGAGCAAAAACTCTTGCTGCTAGTTCTTTATCTATCATAAAGATTGCTCCTGGTGTGTCTTTTGCTAGTTTTAGTTTTTGTACTAGAGAGTCTGCTGAAGCTTCTTCTTCAACTTGTTCGTCTATGAACCATTGAAGCATTCCTAATGAAGCACGATCTTTTTCTTTATCAGCTATGTCTGCTATTTCGTTAATTAAAGCAGTTACTTTTTGCTCATGTTCATAAACTGATTCAAAAGCTGCTAGTGGGGACTTCCATTCTGTTTCTGGTTTTTCTATTGCTTCCATAACAGCTCTTCCACCTCTTTCAGCTAGATGATGATAGAATTTATCTGCATGTGAAAATTCTTCCATTGCTTGGATACGCATCCAATTTGCAAAACCAGCTAAATTAATACTATCAAAATATGCTTGCATTGATAAATATAGATATGCTGAGTATAGTTCTGCATTTATTTGTTTATTTATTGCTTCTTCAACTTTTTTTGGTATAGCCATGTTTATCCACCTCGATTAAATTAATATCAATTGACCCCCAAAGTCAAATAGAATTATGGATAACTGATATATAAATTTTCTGTTTAAGAATAGGAATAAACAGACCTATTGTTATTATATCCCCACTAAAAGATATTGAAAACAAACAATAAGTAATATAATGATATAACTAACATTATTATTCCTGCTATTAAATTTACTTTTCTTTTATTGTTTGTTAGGTATTTAATAACTGCACTTCCTTTAACTCCAGACAATGCTGAGAGTACTAATAAGGGAAATCCTAAACCGAAACCAAACATAAGAAAATTCATCATATTTGAGAAAACTGATTTTACCAAAAGTGCTCTTGCGAAAAAAGCTCCGATGAATCCTGGGTTACATGGTAGAACAATAGCTCCAAAGAAAAAACCAAAAACAAATGCACTTAAGTAAGGATTTTTTCCTATTTTTGGGCCATGAAATTGTGGTAAGAATCTAGTTAAGTCTACATTTAGGATTAAAAGTATACTTATTATCAATAATATTCCAAAAGCAATTGGAGAAACAACCTCAACTACATTTGTTAAAGATGTTTGCAGAAATGTTGTAAAGATTAGACCTATTAATAGCATAAAAGATATAACTCCTGCTACAACTATAAGACCTAGACCAAATATAAGTTTCTTAGACGATTTATTTGATATCTTATTTGATAAGTATGCTAAAAAGCCAGGATATAAAGGTAAGACACATACTGCTCCAAGAGGAGTTAATAATCCAAAAATAAAAGATTGGAAAAATAATGCTAACATTTTAACATTTACCTATTTCTTCAGTTAGTTCTGCTACGCCTTTAACACCATTCCTTAGTTTTCTGAAAGATTGGTCTTCGCATATTAATATAACTGGAGCTGAAGGTGCATTTACAATTCCTATTCCAAATTCATCAATTAGTGCTTCAGTTAGATCTGTTGGAGAAACTGAATATAACCAATCAAAACCATTTTTTTCTGTATGATCTAATACTTCTGATTCATCTTCATTTGGATCTGTATCTAGTGCTAGTGAGATTACACTATCTCCTACATCTTCATGCAATAGTTTTATTTGTTTTTGTTGTTTAGTACAAATAGGACACCATACAGCAAAGCTTTCAACTAAAATTGGTTTTCCTTTGAAATCTGATAATTTGAATGTTGTTTGAGTATTAACATCTTTAAGTTCTATATCGAACCATTCTGGTAGTTCAGATGTTTCCTCTGCTTCTTGGTTAGTTTTAGGAGTTACCTCATCTAGTGTTGTATCTGACATTGTATCATCTGATGTTTCAATTGTTTGTTCTTTAGTTGCTTTATTATCAACTAATTCTTCTTCAACTACTGAAGTTGTACAACCTATCATAAGAATAACTAAAAATATGCTTAAAATTAGAAATATTTTTTTCATTTTATTTTTCACCCCGATAGTTAAGTATTTTAAATCTTGCCGTATGATTTACAAAAACCTTGACAACGGTTAAATCCTTCAATATTGCCTTTTTTTGAAAATGATCTACAAGTACCAACCATTTCTTTATCTTCTACAATTACTGTTCTTTCTTTTTTACAATAGGAATCAGCATCTGAATTACATAATGAGTCACATTCTTTAATGATATCTTCATAGTTTGAGATTGATTCTTTTTCTTCCCATTCAGGAGATGCCTCTGTTTTAGCATCTATATTTGTTGTTTCTTGTGTACAACCTATAATAAATAAAGAAAAAAATATTATGGCAAAAATAATATTATATTTCATCAAATACACCCATTGCATTTACCGCAATTCATACAAGGACTACATCTAGTAGATTGAGAACTACTAGATTCGTACTTAGCTCCACTATCGTAGTCTTGTTGAATGCTTGAATAATACATTTTATAGGTCTGCCTCATTAATCCATGTGCCGTGTAGGTTACAGAATTCAATAGCTGTAACTTTTCCAGATGCTGCTTTTATGTGAAACGCAGCTGCAGGATTACATTCTGGAGTTAGGCTTTCTCTTGCAATAAATTTCTTATCAACATAGATATCAACCCATTGAATAAAATGTTCAGCTTCCATTGGATGAGGTGTATCACCAACTCTAACATGTACATCAGTACAACCATCTCCCATTAATCCACATGTTTTTACAACTGTAAGAACAGGAACGTGTTTTTCTGTTGATCCTTCATCTTGTGATGTTTTTACATCTCCTTCATTAAATGCTTCTTTTGCTGCATGGCATACTGGACAGTTTTCTGGAACTACGTCTAATGCAACATGACCGCATACTTTACAAATTTGTGCTTTCATTTTTTATTCGACCTCCTTGTCTTCTTCTTCATGATGACAATCTTTATTGTCTTCTCCACACACTTTACATACTTTTTTGTTTCCAAAATCAAAACATTCTTTTTTTTCAGTCATTTTTACACACCCCTTGTATATTAAAAATCTTTTAGTCTTTTTAAATATTATCTTTAATCCCAGTCAAGAGACCCTGTAGAGTATTCTTTTACAGTTCCTTCAAAAAAGTTGACTTCGATCATACTTGATTGGGTTATTTCGT
>CAYUUQ010000071.1:0-6754 GCA_964447875.1 uncultured Methanosarcinales archaeon
TTTTTTTCCAAAAAAAATAAAATAATTTTATTGATTCTCTGTGAGTCCCTTCCTCTCCCTTATCTGATTAACTATCTTTTGCTGCATCTCACCAGGTAATCTCTCAAAGCTCTGATCCATAAGTGAAGATGTACCTCTTCCACCTGTAGCGCTTCTTAGGTCTGAACTCCAACCCATCATCTCTGCTACTGGCATCTTTGCTTTTACTATAACTAGTGCGCCTTGTTGCTGCATATCTAATAGTTGTCCTCTTTTGTTACTGATTAACTTTGAAACATCTCCCATGTGCTCTACTGGCGCTTCAATATGTATTATCTGTAATGGTTCAAATAATACTGGACCTGCCTGAGCCATAGCTCCTCTGATACCTTCTCTTACTGCAGGATAAACTTGTCCTGGGCCTCTGTGAATCGCATCTTCGTGTAGTTTCATATCGTCTAAAGTGACCATAACTCTAGTACATGGTTCTCTTGCTGATGGTCCGTTCTTCATAACATCTTCAAACATATCAAATAATAGTTCAATAACTTCTATCATGTGAACTTGTCCTTTTGTTCCGTCTATGAACATATTTCCTTCGAAAAATCCCCTTACTTTCTCAGCTTTTTTGCTGTCATAGCCTAATTCAACTAATTTCTCTCTAATCTTAGTATCCTTTTTCTTAAGCCTTAAGTCATTAGGTAAATCTCCTTTTTTCATTGCATCAAAATATGCATCAGGCATAGGCTCTACATAGAAGTAAAACTTATTATGTTTATTAGGTGTTTTTCCTTCAACAATACCGCTCTTCTTTGTAATAGATTCACGATAAACAACAATTGGTGGAGATGTTTTAACATCAACACCTTTTTCTGTCTTGATTCTATTTTCTATTATCTCTAAATGTAATTCTCCCATACCATGTAATAAATGTTCTCCTGTTTCTTCGTTAATTTCAACTTGAACAGTGTTATCTTCTTTAGCTACCATACGAAGAACATCGATCAATTTTGGAAGATCAGAAGGTTTTGCTGCTTCAATAGCTTTTGTAATAACTGGATCAAAGATATGTGAAATCTTTTCAAATGGTTCTGTTTCATTTAATGTAACAGTTTCTCCTGTAAAAGATTTAACTCCACCAATACCAATAATATTTCCAGCTGGAACCTCATCTACAATCTCTCTTTTTGATCCGTTATATATAAAGACCTGTTGTATTTTTGAATTAGATTTTGCCCTATTCAAATAAACATCCAATCCTTTTTTCATTGTTCCTGAAAATAGTCTTCCTGCTGTAACTTCTCCTGCCTGAGGATCAACAACTATCTTAGTACAAACAAAAAATAATGGTCCATTAGGGTCACATGCTAAAAGTGATTTACCTTCTTCACTTTCTAATTCTCCATGCCATAATTTTGGAATTCTATATTTCTGAGCTGCTGTTGGTGATGGATGGTGATCAATACTCATATCTAAAACAACCTTATGTAATGGTGCTTTCTTAGCAAGTTCTTTGATCTTGTCCTCATTATTTCCATCATATGCATCTATTATATCTTTAAATGTCAAACCAGTGTCTTTCATATAAGGAACACTCATTCCCCAATTATGATAAGCTGAACCAAATGCTACAGTTCCATCATTAACACTTACTTGCCATTTCTCCTTATATTCGTCTGGAGCTATATCTTTTATTATATTATTAACATTAGCAATAATCTTAACAAACTGTTCCTGCATTGCTTCAGGAGTTAATTGCAATTCCTTAATTAATCTATCAACTTTATTGATAAATAGAACAGGCCTTACTAATTCTTTTAGAGCTTGTCTAAAAACTGTTTCAGTTTGTGGCATGACTCCTTCAACAGCACATACTAATACTATTGTTCCATCAACTGCCCTCATAGCTCTTGTAACGTCTCCACCAAAATCAACGTGACCAGGAGTATCTAATAGATTAATTAGATATTCAGTTCCTTCATGTTCGTGAACCATATTAACTGCTGCAGTATCAATTGTAATACCTCTTGAAGCTTCATCTTCATGAAAATCTAGTGCTCTAGCTTTACCAGATAAATCTTCTGACATCATACCTGCCCCAGATAATAAATTATCTGAAAATGTAGTTTTTCCGTGATCAATATGAGCTGATGTAGCTATGTTTCTTATCTGATCAGGATTCTTCATAATTTTTTGAACTCTTTCAACCATCTTTGCCATTTTAAATATCCTCCATTTAGTTCTTCCACCCGAACAATTTATTGGGGCGGGACTCTGTGACTTTAAATTTTGCTTAGCAAAATTTATGGCGTCTTGCCATTGGTTCTGCGTAAATGGGAGGCTCCCAATTTGACGCAGTCAAATTATAATCATTTGTGATTTTATTTAATCCTCTTTCCAAACTACTGTATCGAGTTTAGCTTCCCCTATTTCAGTAGGGTAAAGAGTGTGTACTAATTCATGTGGCCTAAACCATAATTTTATCTCTCTTTCAGCATTCTCATTAGAGTCTGACGAATGTACAACATTCTCAAAAACACCTGTTGTTGTAATCCTTCCATACTTTCCTCTGATGCTTATAGGGTCTGCTTTCTCAGGATTTGTTTCTCCTGCAATTCTTCTTACTTTTTCTATAGCATTGTCTCCTTCATATACTAATGCAAGAACTCTTTTTGTATGATATTCTCCCATAATATAGCTTATAAGCTCATCAAAGAATTTCTCTTCCTTTAGATGTTGATAATGTTCTTCTGCAAGTTCCCTTGTTACTTCAACTATCTTTGCACCGACTATCTTTAGTTCTGTTTCACTTAACTTAGAAATAATATTTCCAGTAAGTGACTTAACTATTCCGTCGGGTTTTATAAGAATTAAAGATTGTTCAACTGCCATTCTTTATTCCACCTTAGTCTGTCCAGTCTTTACAAAGCTATTAGTCCACTTTGTAGTTATTGGCTTTCTCTTTAATTTGAATAAATTCTTTTCACATTTATTACTACAAAAATAAAGTACTTTAGCATCCTTTTGAACGTACATTTTCCCAGTACCTTCTTTTAGAATTTCTCCGCAAAAAGTGCATTTAACCATTTTTACTTGCCTCCTCTTCCAGCATTGTTTAATGGCCTTGCTTCAATCTCAGTTTCTCTAAGCATTAAAATATCTCCTAACTGTACTGGACCTTTGACATTTCTTCTTAAAACCTTCTTTTGGTCTCTTCCTTCTAGAACTCTACATCTTACTTGAATCGCTTCTCCTCTTGAACCAGTTCTACCAATTATCTCTTCAACCTTAGCAGATACTGCATGGCTAAAATGAACTGATCCTTTTTTTCCATCTTCCCTTCCTTTTTTCTTGAAAGGTTTTTTTTGTTGCTCTGCCATTTTTACTCTTCTTTTGAACTACCGGCGATTTTTTTTATGATGTCTTTTGCTTCTCCTTCTTGTACAATTGCAACTGCACTTGTTCCAACATTGATTCCTGCTGCTGCTCCTAATTCTTCCTTACTTGGAACCTCTATGCATGGAATTCCTTTTTCTTTTGCAATTAATGGAATATGCATTATAACTTCTGGTGGTGTAACGTCCTTTGCTACAGCAACTAATTTTGCGTCACCCTTTTCAACTGCTTTTGTAGCTTCGTTTGTTCCTTTCTTTAATTTACCTGTTGTTTTAGCTACTTCTATAGCTTCATATACATTTTCAACTTTTTCATCTGCCATAATATTCACCTTCAAATTGTCTTTCCTTAAATTGATTTGAAGGTACCAGAAATCTTTGATTTCTCAGTACCTTTCTAGTTTTCCTTAATTTGAGAAGAATTATTCCTCTCTCCCCCTATACACGATCTATATTATATATAGGGTTCATCAATCATAGGTAGGATATTGGGTTCTAATTCTCTTTTTAAATGTTTTGCTTTCTAAACCTTTCCTATAGAGTCTATATATAGTATATCAAAATTATCTAAACCTAATATTCATATCCAATAAAATGAGGTTTCTATTGAATTATTAATAATACAAACAAAGAAATAAAATATCACTTCAAACTTGTTTTTTCCCTAAACTTAATCCCTTTTTCTATAAAAGATAAGAACAAAATAGCTTCTTCAACTTCCATTCCAAATAATGTAGCAAATTCTTTAGCTGAAACTGCTTCTTTTTTAGCATCTGTAAGAAATTTAGCTATCTCTTCAGCTTTTTCTTCATCAGCTAAATTATATTTCTCAATTATGCGATCAAACTCTTGTTTGTGTTTTTCTATGTCCATACTATCTCCAAAAACAAGAAATTCAGTTCTGATATAAAAAGATTGTTGTCGGGGTGGGATACTTAATGTTTCTGCAATAGTGGGGAGGTCAAAAGTGAAGCGAAGCTTCACTTGCCCTTTTGAAACTCTTTAATAGCATCGATAAACTCAGTTCTGTCAAAATCAGGAAACAACTTATTAGTATAATATATCTGAGAAAGAGAACTATCCCATAAAAGTAATCCGTTAGTACTCTTCCTATTACCGTTAACTATCATCAAATCAGGAGGTAAAAAATAAGAACTATAGATGTTCTCCTTAATAATCGAAGAGTTTATTGCATCTACATCAAGGCGATCAGCCTTAACTTGCCGTGCAACTAATTTAACTGCATCAACAATTTCTTCCTGACCAGAATAATTTATACAAAAATTAACAAAAAAACGATCATTGTCTTTTGTCTCCTCAAGTATCCCTTTTATAGAGTCTACAACTCTTCCAGGAAGATCATACCATTTACCAAATACTGCAATCTTAACGCCACCCTTACCAATAAACTCCTTTGACCTAAGATCATCAAAAAAATCCTTTAATGAATCCATCAATGTAGAAAACTTACCTTCTTCTATCTTATCAGTAGATAATATATAAAATGTCATTATAGGAATATCCATCTTTATAGCTGATAATATAGTATTTCTTATGTTAAAAAAAGTTTTCTTATATGCTTCTTCTAAATCTTGATTATTCTTTTTTGCCCAAAGTCCCTTTCCTTTTGTAACTATAGCTATATGTTTAGGCATCTTTAATCTTATAAACCCATCAGAATTATCCTTTCTCAGAATATCTCTAAAATTACCAATTGCCATTTTTCCCCCAATATTATTTATTAAGTTAGTAATATTTATAAATATTCTTGTTTTAAATTAAAATATGATAGAAGCACTGACTAAAATAATAGCATTACTCTTATTATCCATAGGTTCTTACACTGATATCAAAACAAGGGAAGTTCCTGATTGGTTAAATTTTAGCTTAATAGGAATAGGATTTGGTATTGCAATCTTAGGGTCATTAATATTTAACACATGGAACTATATAATCTACGCAACTGCTGGATTTCTATTATGCCTTCTAATCTCACTACTGATGTTCTATACAGGACAATGGGGTGGAGGAGATTCAAAAATGATAATGGGCATTGGAGCACTAATGGGATTAAATATATTTAACATAAACTATACTAGTTTTTCATTGATCTCTTTTCTAATAAATATACTATTTGTAGGTGCGTTCTATGGATTATTCTGGAGTGTGATCTTATCAATAAAAAACAGAAAAAAATTTGCAAAACAAGCTAAAAAAACAATATTAAGAAGTAAGATAATAAATTATACATTATTAATAATCTCAATAATCCTTATATCAGCAGTAGTCTTAACTAAAGATTTTCTACTAAAAACAATACCTTTCTTAGCATTAATGCTTATCTTGATGTATTATCTATATCATTACATAAAAATAGTTGAAAAAGTATGCATGATCAAATATGTAAAACCAGATCAATTAACAGAAGGAGATTGGATAGCTAAAGATATAAAGATAAAAAATAAAGTAATAGCAAGCCCAAAAGATTTAGGTATTTCATTAAAGCAGATAAAACTTCTGAAAAAATTACAAAAACAAAATAAAATAAAAAAAGTGTTGATAAAAGAAGGAATCCCATTTGTACCTAGTTTTTTGATAGCTTATATAACAGCTTTGATATTTGGTAACCTATTATTTGCACTTCTGATCTAAATCGAAAAGATTTATATATGATTCTAACCAATATTGATTAAAAAAGAGGTAAACTAGATTGAAGATAAAAAATATGCTAAGTATTTTTCTAATAGTATTATTAATCTTAATGATAGCCTTTCTTCCAAAAAACACTGTTGAAGATATACAAATAAAACAAGAAAAAGAAATAACCCAGGAAGATAAAGCAAGAGTATGTCTAGAAGAAAAAAACTTTGATTATGAATGTAGTTTATACTTTCTAAATCAAGACTCATTAAAACTATGCTATGAATTAGAAGGAAAACAAAAAGATAGTTGTATTTTTATTTATGCAAATACAAACAATATTCTAGGATTATGTGAAGAGATAGATGATCTTGACATAAAAAATGAATGCATAGAGAATCTAAAAGAAACAATACTCCCTGGTTACTTAGAAGAATGAAAAATAAGATAATAATATCAATAATCATATTTTCCCTAGTTCTATTATTCTCAAACATAGTTTCTGCAATAATTTACCAAGATAGAATGGCAATAAAAGAATGTATCTATAGCTTCAATGATGAAAACTTTGGATCATGGAATGATCTTGAACAAAAAGGAGTATTTATGAAAGTAAAAAACAATAATCTAAATATAGGCCCAACAGAAAATTCATTAGACTATACCTATACCAGTTATCAACAACCAAGAACATATTACAATAACTTTGAATACAGACCAGACTTAATATCAAAAATACC
>CAYUUQ010000072.1:0-6732 GCA_964447875.1 uncultured Methanosarcinales archaeon
AAAAATAGTCTAAATAAATCCTTTATAAATTTATAGGTAGTTTCTAACTATAAAATCTAACAAACAAATTCCTTTTCTTTAGTAGATTCATTACCATCAATAACTACCTTTCTAATAATTTTCCCCTGCCTCTTAGCCATTTCTCTAATTTTAGCAAAATCATTCTTACCAATACCTTTCTCATTTAACTCTTCTTCACTAGGCATTACAATCTTTTCAATAACAAACTCATGAATTATTTCTATATTTTTAAAATTCTTAGGCTCTTCATTAAGAAGCAAGCCATCTACAATACTTTTATCCTGAGTTTTCAACTTACAAAAATCAATCTTGATTTTTTCACCTTCTTTTGGTTTAGATCCAGCTCCAAGGCCTTTAGTAACATCTTTTCCGATAAGTAATTTCTTATCAGCAGTAGTGTAAAGTAAATCCTGAGCATCAGTATTAATAGCAATACTTTCAGTTCCTAAAATTCCAACTTCACTTACTCTATTGATAGTGTTGTTTCCACCACCACCAGTTCCAATAACTTTTATAGATGCTTGTTGTTTAGATAAGAATTCTTCTAGTTCAGCATCTGCTGTATTGGTTTTTAGTTGTGTTGGTTCTTGAATTTCAGTTTCTGGATTTTGAATGACTTCCACTTTTCCCACCTCGCTAAACATTATGTTCAACGACTATACTTATATTTAAGTTTATTGTTTTTTTCCTTGTGATTCTAAGTCCTTTTTAGGGCTTTTTTCGTCTTTTTTAGCGACAAAATCTATTTCTTTAATACTAGTAATAACATTTTTAATCTTTTCAGATAGTTGGCCAGTAATCTCTTTAGGTAGTTCTGCTTTTAATCCTACTGTTGCTTTTCCTTCCTTGATTTCTACATCAACATCTTTGATCCCTAAAGCAACATTGATATAAGCTTCAAGCTTTTTTGTATCATCTTTTACTATTTTATTTATTTTAACTGTGTAAACAACATCTTTTCCAGCCAAAGGATGATTAAAATCTATTAATGTTCTTCCGCCACTTACTGTCTTTATAGTAGCCATAGTTCCATCGATATTAACTTGTAATCCAGGCATAGGCTGTATTCCTTGTTTCTTGAATTTAGAAGTTTGAACTAATTGTATTAGTTTAGCGTCTTTTTTTCCAAAAGCATCTTCAGGACCTAACTCAACTGAGATATCTTTGCCTTCTTCTTTTCCTTCTAAAGCTTTGTCAAGCCCAGGAAGAACTTGATTCTCTCCGACGCATATTGTAACTGGACCATAGTTTGTATTTTCCTGTTCTAGTCCATTATCTTTTGCAACTTTTTCATCTGTAGTATCAAAGACCATCTCGTCTTCTTTAATTTTACCAGTATATTCAATTTCAATAAAGTCATTCTTTTTTATAGTCATTATATCTCACCTTTGAACTCTACCTCAGGTTAAACCTTGGAAGAATTATACTCTTAAGGATTATAGGGTTATTTATAAATCTTTCCCCTTGATAATATTTAATATTTCTTTCAAAACACCTTCAATATTAGTATTAGTAGTGTCTATAACATGAGTATAGTTCTTAGAATTATGATAGTCATAATCATAATATTTCTTATCCGTTTTATTCTCAGATTCTTCTCTTGTTTTAATCTTTTCTATCATTTGATCAACAGTTTTAGCATTATCTCCTTCTCTTTTGTCATTTAATATTCGTTTAGCTCTTTCAGAATCTGAACAATCTAGAAATATCTTAAACTTTGCATTAGGTATAAACTTAGCACTTAGTCTACCATCAATAATAAAATTATCTTCTGTTTTTCCTAACTTTATCTGCCTTTCATCAAGTTCTCTATCTATACTTTTATCTTTCTCAGCAGCCTTACTAAGTTTTAACAAAGATATTCCTCTTTCTTTAGCTATATGCCTCATAAGATCTCCTGAAGAATAATGTTTAATCTTTAATTTCTCAGCTATTAATTTAGCAACAGTTGACTTTCCACTGCCAGCAACACCACTTATTGTTATTATCATACTAATCCTTAATATCATCAACTATTTATATCTTTTTATATTTTAGAAAAGATTTAATACCATTAACTATTTATCTTATTTATGAAGTCAAAACTTGTAGAAAAACTATCTCTATATCTTCTTAAGAAAGGCTTTACTATAAAGATACTTACAAGAACTTGTTTTGATATGTTAGCTAGAAAAGAAACCAGAATTTTATTGATAAAGATCCTAGAAGATGCTAATTCTATCTCAGAAGAATACTCTAATCAGATGAACCATATAGCTTCATTCATAGGAGCATCACCTTTAATCATTGTATAAATACCGAACCGTGAATAGACAAGATTTATGACAATATTGTCTATTCACGGTTCGGTATTTATACTTTAAACTTTAACACATTCAAAAGTTCTGTTGAAAATAAGTTTCCCTTCATAAAATCAGATCATGCAGGTTTAACAGCCCATTTAATAGGAGATAAGATAAGAAAATTAAGAGAAGAACGAAATATATCTTTAGGAGATATATCAAGAAAGATAGGTGTTTCAAAAAAGATGGTTCAAAAATATGAAAAAGGCGAAGCTGACGTAACCGTAAATAAAGCATTGAAGATCTACGATATCTTTGGCCACAATGTCTTTAATAAGATAGATATTTTCCAAACACCTAAACAAACACAATCCGATAAAAGATCATTAGTATCAAAAAAATACTCTGACTTAGGTTTTGAATCTATAGATACCAAAAAAGTTCCTTTTGATGTTATAGCAAAAAAAGAAAAAGAGATTATTCTAACTAAAGTTGGCGATGATACAAGGCAATTGGATTCTTTATCAAAACTTATTGATGCAGATAAACTAGTTATCTTCAAGAAAAAAAGGCCAAAAGACATACCAGCTTTATCTAAAGAAGAGTTCATGGAATTTGAACGTGCAAAAGAATTGGTTAAATTCTTAAAAGAGTATAATTAATTTATCCTTATCTTTTATTATGTAATATTATTGTAACACTTAATAAAAATATTAAAATTACAACAACAAATAACAACATAAATTCATACATTCCAATTTTTCTCGGAGCTAACAACATAACATTAGTTATCAAAGAAACATTAACCATATTCCCAAGGTCATCATATGCTTCTATTCTAACTTCGTATGTTCCATTGATCAAACTCAAATTAACAAAACTCACATCCCAACTAACAACATACCCCTCATTAACTATACTATCATTAACATAAATACTATAGTTTAACATAGGATCATTATCACTTATACTAAACATTACTTCTGTACCATTATTAATTTCAAATTGATTGATAACTGGAGGAATACTATCTACAAAAATATTAACATAGTCGTTGCTTAATTCCCCAACACTATCTTCCATTTTTAATCTTATCTCATTATATCCTTCTGATAATGTGATATTCTCTATCTTTATCTCTCCAACATTTATATCTCCATTAAGCTGGAAAATATTATTTACAAATATCTTATATTCTACTGTTGCCTCATTTGGATGGCTGACATTAAATGATAATGATACATCTTTATGACTAATGTTAACACTACCTACTGGACTTATTAGATTAGCATTAAAGTCAGGTGTTGTTACTTCAATTGTTATGATATCAGATGAAACCATATTTCATCCAGAATCTCTTACAACAACCCATATATCATACATTCCATCAGAAACACTACCAAACACGATTTCTTCTTCAACACCATCTTGACTAGAACCATATCTTTTTATCTCACTTGCTACATATCCTACAGAATCGAGTAGTGAGCTTAATTGATCATCATTCATATCAATTAGCTCTGCTTTAGTTCTACCGGTCATAGCAGTTATAACATCTAAGTCATATCTTACTGCATAAGCTTCATATGTTATCGTTGGATCATCACTATCTTCTATTATTATATCTATCTTAATTTCATTATTATAAAACAATGTTCCATCATCTGTTAATATCTCAATATTAGGTGCAAAATTATTTCCACCAGTTGCATTATTTATGAGTTCCTCAGTTACTATGAAATAACATAGGTCTCTTATAACAGCTGAAGCATTACTTATATCTGGAACATAATTTCTAAATGGATTAGGGTCAGCAAATACTAAATCTGGTGTAACTATGGCCATGCCGTTTTGTTTAATACATATGCCTTGTGTTTCATCAAGTACAAACAAAATATCTTCACTAGAGTTAAAGAAATAACATTCAGACATAACTTCATTTTCTATACTGGTAATATCATTATATGATTTATCTATTCTGTAGAAATTGAAACTATCCCTATAACTTTCAAATAAAGTATTTTTCCATAATTTCTCTATTATTATATCAACATGATCATCAAAATCATCATTGTTTAGTCCTTTATTTACAAAAATTATATCTGATTTTTGACTTGGATCTTGCCATTCATATTTGATAGGAGCACATATTGTATCTCTTACAACAGTAATACTACTTTCGTTTTGTTTTATAGTCTTATTGTTATCATTAGTTTGTATGTGATACTCTACATAAAATTTCTTTAGTCCACTAAAGCTACCTGCTCTTGTTGTAGACCACGAATACGAATAGAAATTATCATCCGTATTATAGTCCTCAGTATTTCCATCATCATAAAGATAAAACTCATCTATAGCGACATTACCATCATATATCCTTGCTTTTATCTCTGCAATGTTTGTTTTATCATAAACATAATACCCAACATTACTTTCTCTGCCATATATCTGAGATGGAGGATTAACTAAACCAAAACCCTCTCCTATTTCAGATCTGTTAAAGCCTAGATCATAACCAGTATTTTCCCTTACAGATGGCTGAGATAATGACATTGTACAATTATAAACATTGCTGCAATCAGTGCTTACAAAATTGTATCCCTTACTACTACATGAGCCATATAAATAATTGTTCAGGCAATATCCTTCATTATCAATACAACAACCAACATTACACTCAGCTATCTGACTACATTCTTGACCATAATGCATTTCTCCAGGACACATATCTTCTCCTATCACCTGACAGTATGTTTCACAACAACCTCCACTATAAACAACCTCTCCAGTTATTTCTGGATTAAAGTTAGCTATTATAAATATTAAACTAGATAGTACTACGCACATAACTAACAAACTAAAGAATCTCTTGCTTTCTTGCTTTTTATCTTCTATTCTATCAACTAGTTTAGGGTCATATCTTAGATTATAAACTAGATGATCCTTATTCAATTCTTTATTTTTTATTACTTTCATCATTTCATTATTAACTCGCATTTAACTGAGCAGCTTCTACATAGATTGCTTGCTTGAGTATTACAACTTTGAACTCTTGCACATAAGGTATACTCTTTACCACCTTCATACTTTCCAGAGGGTAGCGTACATTCTCCAATACCGTCTTCTTCTGTTTTTGTGACAATGATTTGTTGATCACATGTAGGTGTAAATGTAACACACTCATCTCCAGTATCAGATCTTATCCAATTGCTTGGAAACTCATAATCAACAGAAGCAATATCTAGTACAAATCCACCAAAAACATAGGATGCAATATCTAAAAAACAAGCCCAGTTCGGATTTAATTTTTCTTTTGCTCTTCGTTTTTGATTTTCTTGTATACCACAATCAACAGCAGTATAATTTGTAAACTCATCAATATAAGCATAAACATAATCTTCTTCATAGACTGGTATAGAGTTAAGAGGTTGCCAATTACTCTCATTCATATATAATATCCCAACGTCACCAGTTCTTGGATTATTTTCTTCATCCCAATATATTCTTAATTCTTGCTTTTTATCTATCTCTCCCTTAATAGGCATAACATCATATACTGGCCATTTTGTTGTTATATTTATATCCTTTAAAATACCATTATTATCCTGGATAAGATTTTTCATAATAACTTTATTAGGGTATGATTGAGAAACCGTTATCTCTTCTACTTCATAACCTTCATAACTTATCTTAGACCCATTCCTTATATATAATTCAAAGAACCTGTCTGTAGAATAAACTAGTTCATCAAATAATGTAGGATATAGATTACTATTTTCTCGAAGTTCTACAGTTCTTGTTAATTTAGTTAAGTTATATCTTGATGCAAAATTAAACACATAATTATTTCCTGATTCTCTTCTAGTGTTGTCAGTTATAGTAAACTTTATCTTTTTCTCATTATCATCAAATTCACTATACTCAACATCAAAATTACCAGTATTTACTAAGATCATTGGCCAATAAACATCAAATTTCTGTTCTAAATGTTTATTTATTATCTGGCTTGCTAATTCAAATATTCTTCTGAATCTTATATCATATGTTTCAGTAAATGATCTAAATTCAGACCTTAAGTCTCCTCTTATTATTTCTATTGGATAATTAACATTTAACGATACTGTTTCTGTAAAAAAATCAATATCTGCTAAAACACTCTCTTCATTTATCACAAAACTTTGGTTTCTAAACCGATCTAGATTAACACATTCTTTTACATTATGGGAGATATAATTCTCTAGTCTTATTTCTATTTCTTCTATTGTTGGCTGAATATTCGAACTATCTAAGAACCAATAACTGGTATTTTGGTAATTTATTGCTTCAGGGATATCAATATACCCACCATTCTTTCCAATTATCTCAATTCCTTCTAGACTACTTTCCCTTACACATGTTTCTACATAATTCTTTATTTCACTAACTCTTC